>NZ_VSZV01000229.1:0-15491 GCF_008919455.1 Rhizobium sp. PEPV16 | reverse complement strand
GATCGGCGCGCCGGTGCGCCCGAGCGCCACGTCGGCGGGCGGCGGATTGCCGTAAGGGTTCCAGATCTCGCCGTCGAAGGTGCCGGTGACGGTGTAGCCATAGACGATGCCAAGCAGCTGGCGCTCGCTCGCTCTCGCATCGCAGAGACGCAGGCGCAGCTGGATCATGCCGAAATTCCGCGCCTGGGTATTGGCGTTGGTGCTCGAGCGGATCTGCTGCCAGGCATAGAGGCAGGTGTCGCCGGCACGGCTGCGGCCGGAGGCATAACCGAAGGGGCCATAGGCGTTCTGCAGGAAGGTCGCCGAGGTCGCCATCGGCACGCCCGGGGCCGAACGGGCCACCTCGCGGGCAATGCCGCTCGCGTTGATCTTGCTGAAGCCGGCATTGCCGGCGCCGGGATTGGCTCCGGAACCGCCGAAGAACTGGACCTTCAGGGAATTCTGACCGGGCACGGAGGATGAGGTAAACAGCGAGATCGTCTGCTCGACGCCGTTGCCACGTTTGCGCTCGACGACGCTGACGATCGACGGGCCGCCCGGCGGCGGCAGGACCAGCGCCTTTTCAGGTGCCACGGTTTCCGGCGCGGAAGGCTGGCGCACACCGCCTGTCGATGTGCAGCCGGCCATCATGCCCGCCACGGCCACCAGCAATATCGTCTTTCGCAAGCGCATGTCTCGGGCCGCCGCAATCGTCTTTCTAGAGATCCATTCGCAAGCCGAAACGCGACGGATCGTCGAATCAACGACCGGTTGGTCGTCCGTTCAGAATAAACGTCCAACATGGTTAGCGAAAAGTAAACAAGCGAGCTCTAACATCACCATCTGCACTCTTTTCGAACGCTGTTCAGACAGCTCAACCGTATGATGCAAAAATTAATTTAGTACCAACTTAAATACTCTCATTGCGTCTGTTACTGCTGTCGCGAAAAGCCCGCGGGGAACTATGCCGCATGGCCCGCGTTGCCTTGATGTCTCAGGTAGGAAAAGGAGAAATCCCATGCGCAAGACCATGCTGGCTGCGGCCGCCATGCTGACCATCAGCGCTGCCGCCTTCGCGCAGAGCACCGTCATCGTCACCGATCCCGCACCGACCGGCTCCGTCGTATTGCCCGGCGAGGTGCGCACCTATGTGATGGAGCAAAACACACCTTCCGCCGTCTATGATGGCGATATCGCGGTCGGCGCGACGCTGCCCGATACCGTCGAAGTGCATACCGTGCCTGATATCGACGGCTACGGCTATACGGTCGTCAACGAGCGGCGCGTGATCGTCGAACCGAAGACCCATCGCATCATCCAGGTCCTGGAATAACGCGGACAGAGAATTGCGGACGTGCGGCTGTATCCCGGCTTCACATCCGCTCGTCTCCCACCCTCACCGCGACATTCAGAAGTTCGCGGATCTTGTGAGCGAGCTGCTCCAGGCTGAAGGGCTTGGCAAGCAGGGAAACGCCGTGATCGAGCACACCATTGTGGACGATGGCATTGCGGGTGTAACCCGTCGTGTAGAGGATCCGGATCGTCGGCCATTTTTCCTGGACGATATCGGCAAGCTGGCGTCCGCTCATCTGCGGCATGACGATATCGGTGAAGATCAGGTCGACTGCCGCATTCTGCTCCAGAAGCATAAGCGCCTCCATGCCGCTAGCGGCCTGCAACACGGTGTAACCGAGTTCATGCAGGCTTTCGGCAGTCATGGTGCGGACGTTCTCATCGTCCTCCACCACCAGGATCGTATCTTTGACGCTGCCCTGAGGAAGCGGCTGGGCGCCGGCGACGTTCAACCGGGCACCCGCCGTGCCGACATGACGGGGGAGATAGATCTTCAACGTCGTACCCCTGTCGATCTCCGAATAGATCTTAATGTGGCCGCCGCTCTGCTTGATGTAGCCGTAGACCTGGCTGAGGCCGAGACCTGTGCCTTTGCCGGGTCCCTTGGTCGTGTAGAACGGGTCGAAGGCGCGTTCGATCACCTCCGGCGACATGCCGGTGCCGGTGTCGGTGATGCTGATCATCACATATTGACCTGCTTCGACCTCCGAATGCATGCGCGAATATCGCTCGTCGAGTTCGGTATTGGCGGTCTCGATCGTCAGATTTCCGCCGCCCGGCATGGCGTCGCGGGCGTTGACGGCAAGGTTCAGGATGGCATTCTCGAGCTGGCTCAAATCGGCGAAGCTCGGCCAAAGGCCGCCGGCAAGCACGGTCTCGATCCGGATGTGCTCGCCGAGCGTACGCCGCAGCAGCTCCGACATGCCGCCGACCAGCTTGTTGAGGTCGATCACCTCCGGGGCGAGCGGCTGCTGGCGCGAAAAGGCGAGAAGACGCGCGGTCAGCACTGCCGCTCTCTGCGCACCGTCCCTGGCATTCTGGATGGAGTATAGCAGGCGGGGATCTTCGCTTCCGGTCAGGCGCCGCTGGGCGAGATCGAGGTTGCCGATGATGATTGCCAGCATGTTGTTGAAATCATGGGCGACACCGCCGGTCAGTTGGCCGATGGTTTCCATCTTCTGCAACTGGCGGACCTGCGCTTGAGCGGCGGCATTCTCCTCCATCTCGTGCCTGAGCTCGGCAGTGCGCTGGGCCACTGTCTGTTCGAGGCGCGTGTTGAAGCTGTTGAGCTCGCTGCGGAGGCGGCTCTGCCTGCCGTGGGCAATGATGATCATCTCCATCAATCCAACGGTGATCACCGCATTGATGAGATAGGTGGAAAGGCCGACCCATTGGCCGGCGGTGGCCGGCCAGAAAACACCATACGGCTCGACGAAAAACTGCTGGACAATGAAACCGGCAACCAAGGTCGCGACAACGCCCGGCCCGGCGCCGCCTATGAAACTCGCGAGCAGTATCGCCGGAAGAAAGCTCAGGAAGGGAAACCCGGAGAGAGTGTCGCTGGCGGCAAGCCTCAGAAGAAACGTCAGGCCAACGAAGGCAATGGCCAGCGGATATGTAAAACCTGGCCTGTGACGCAGCCAATCCGTGGCACTCAGCAAATCCATTCGACACCCCTTCTTACAGCACCGCGCGTCTTTTCGAGAGCCGCAAAAGACGCTGCAACGCTTTGAATTGCTGCATAATTTATTCATAAATCGATTCCGATTTAAGGAAATTATGCAGGAGCCGTTGCGGAGACGGCACTCCAGCTTTTGCATATCGAATTTCAACCGGCAATATGCTGTTTCTCGCACTGCCGGCCACGACGTCTTGACGAGCCGTGCAAGCGGCCACATAAACCTCATGCCTAAAGCGTGTCGCAATCTTTCAGATTCGCTCCTTGCGCTTTAGATCTTTGTTTTTACGCATGTCGTTATCGCAAAACCGCAGCACACTTTTGCGCGACATGCTTTAGCAAGGGGCAATGGGTGAACGGGATCATGAAAGACATATTCATCGTCGAAGACGACGCGCTGATTGCCATGCTGCTTGAGGACATGCTTGCCGATCTCGGCTACCGGGTCTGCGCCAGCGCGCCCGACCTGGAACGAGCGCTGACAGCCGCCAGGGATACGGAGTTCGACGCTGCAATTCTCGATGTCTCGCTTGCCGGGCAGAGTTCGTTGCCGGTCGCAAAGCTGCTCGACGAACGCGGAAAACCCTATCTCTATGCGACGGGATACGGCACGCCGCCTGATGGCAGCAGCCCAAGCACGCTGCCCGTGCTGCAAAAACCCTTCCAGCTCAGCGAACTCGAACAGGCGATGAAGCGGCTTACCGAAGCCTGACTTTCCTGTTCAGCGCACCTGATCGAGCAGACGCTTGCATTCCAGGAGGTCGTAGAGCGCCTCCTGCAGCAGCGCCCTGTCTTCCTTGCCAATGCTCGATTTGCCGATCGAGACTTCCTGCTCGTCGTCTCCGGCGACGAAATTGAAGAACCGGCGGGTGATCGGCGGCTTGGCGCGGCCGACGATCTGGTCTTCGTCAGCCATGCCGACGCGCGGTTCCCCGGCACCCGTGTCCTGCACGCCCGACGCAAGCGCCTCGACGCTGGCGAGGTCGCCATGGCCGACCGATATGACGAACTTGTTGCCATTGGTCTTCAGAAGCTTCTGCACACCCTTGATCGTATAGCCATGATCATAGAGCAAATGCCGGATGCCCTTGAGGAGGTCCACGTCCTCCGGCCGATAGTAGCGACGGCCGCCGCCGCGCTTCATCGGCTTTATCTGGGGAAACCGCGTCTCCCAGAAGCGCAGCACATGCTGCGGCAGATCAAGATCGTCTGCGACTTCGCTGATGGTGCGAAAGGCATCGGGGCTCTTGTCCAACGTCATGCTGCTACGCGACCTCGCGGCTCGATTCTACGGCGACTCATCATATTTCAACGGTTTGGCGCCGACAATTCAAGTCATGTCTTGACGTTGCGCACAAGGATGGAGAGCGCGAGAGAGAAAAAAGCCGTTTCCGAAACGGGAAGCCGATTATCAGGGAGCCGGATTCAGCGGCTTCAGCTTGATCTTGCGAGCGACATGCGATTTGAGGATGCGTGTCTTCAACACGTTCGACGCCTTGAAGGTCATGACCCGGCGGGGGGAAATCGGAACCTCCTCGCCGGTCTTCGGGTTGCGGCCGATCCGCTCGTTCTTGTCGCGCACCTGGAAGGTGGCGAAGGAGGAAAGCTTGACGGTTTCACCACGCACGATGGCGTTGCAGATCTCGTCGATGACGGTTTCGACCAGTTCGGCAGATTCGGTCCGGGAAAGCCCGACCTTTCGGAAAACGGATTCCGCCAGGTCTGCTCGCGTCACTGTTTTTCCGGTCATGGTTTCCCCGCCCATACAAAATATTTTGTGAAATCGCACGAAGAGTATTTGTCTTGCGCCTTACGGTCAAGCTCTTGTTCGCCGCCAGTTTTTTAGGTTTCGTGCCTACCAGCGCAGCAGAACCGCACCCCAGGTAAAGCCGCCGCCCATCGCTTCGAGCATCACCAGGTCACCCTTCTTGATGCGGCCGTCGCCGGCAGCGGTCGCAAGTGCCAACGGGATCGAGGCAGCCGACGTATTGCCGTGCAGGTCGACGGTGATGACGACCTTCGCGGCATCGATGTTCAGCTTCTTCGCCGAACCGTCGATGATGCGGCGATTGGCCTGGTGCGGTACCAGCCAGTCGAGGTCATCGGCTGTGGTGCCGGTCGAATCGAAAGCCGCCTGGATAACATCGGTGATCATGCCGACGGCGTATTTGAAGACCTCGCGGCCTTCCATGCGCAGCTTGCCGACAGTGCCCGTCGTCGACGGGCCGCCATCTACATAGAGCTTTTCCTTGTGCGAGCCGTCGGAACGCAGATGTGCGGTCAGCACGCCGCGATCGCTAACGGTACCCTCGCCTTCTGTCGCTTCGAGGATGATCGCGCCAGCGCCGTCGCCGAAAAGCACGCAGGTGGTGCGGTCGTTCCAGTCGAGAATGCGCGAAAAAGTTTCGGCGCCGATGACGAGAACGCGCTTTGCCAGCCCGCCGCGGATATAGGCATCCGCGGTCGTCACCGCATAGACGAAACCGGTGCAGACGGCCTGGACGTCGAAGGCGAAGCCGTGGCTCATGCCGAGCCGGTTCTGGATGTTGACTGACGTCGCCGGAAACGTGTTATCAGGCGTCGAGGTGGCGCAGATGACAAGATCGATATCGGCAGGCGTCAGGCCGCCATTGGCAAGCGCTGCGCGCGCCGCCGCCTCGCCCAGCGACGCCGTCGTTTCGTCATCACCGGCGACATAACGCTGCCGGATGCCGGTACGCTGGACGATCCATTCGTCGGATGTATCGACGATGGCCTCCATGTCACGATTGGTCATTACGCGCTTCGGAAGTGCGGCTCCGAACCCGCGAACCACTGAACGGATCATCTTTGATTGAACCCCATCGCTCATGCCGCTTCCGGGCCCATCGGGGGCAGCCGCTTGGCATGATATTTCTTAAGATCGTTTTCTATTTTCTGATTGAGGCCGTTCTTGGCCATGTCGTAGCCGACTTCGATGGCGGCTGCGATGCCTTCGGCATTCGCCCCGCCATGGCTCTTGATGACGATGCCGTTCAGGCCGAGAAACACGCCGCCATTGACCTTGCTCGGATCGAGCTTCTCGCGAAGCATGTCGAAGGCGCTTTTGGCAAAGAGGTAGCCGATGCGGGCCAGCAGCGTGCGCGACATGGCGGCACGCAGATATTCGCCGATCTGCTTGGCTGTGCCTTCGGCGGTCTTCAGCGCGATGTTGCCGGAAAAGCCTTCGGTGACGACAACGTCGACCGTGCCCTTGCCAAGGTCGTTGCCCTCGACGAAGCCGGAATATTCGAGCGAATCGATGTTCGCCTCGCGCAACAGCCGACCGGCCTCCTTGACCTCCTCCTGGCCCTTCATCTCCTCGACGCCGACGTTGAGAAGGCCGACCGTCGGACGTTCGACCTCGAAAAGCGCGCGCGCCATGGCGCCGCCCATCAGGGCGAAATCCATCAGCTGCTGCGCATCGGCGCCGATCGTCGCCCCGACATCGAGCACAATGCTCTCACCCTTCAGCGTCGGCCAGATCGCGGCGATCGCGGGACGCTCGATATTGGCCATGGTGCGCAGACAGAACTTCGCCATCGCCATCAGCGCGCCGGTATTGCCGGCCGAGACCGCGACGTCGGCGTCACCCGTCTTCACCGCCTCGATCGAACGCCACATGGTGGAGATGTAGCGGCCACGGCGCAACGCCTGGCTCGGCTTCTCATCCATAGCGACGGCAAGCTCGCAGTCGTGAAAGAGCGATTTTTCCCTGAGCTTCGGAAACTTGGCGAGAACCGGATCGCACTGTTCCTTGAGACCATAGAGAACGAAGGAAATATCCGGATGCCGATCCAACGCCTTGGCGGCGCCGGGGATGACAACCTGGGGACCAAAGTCGCCACCCATGAGGTCGAGAGATATTCTGATCACGCGTCCCTGATCCTTCTTTTCGCCGAGGGCGAAATCTCGGCCAAAATACCGGTTTTGGCGTCGCTTACAACTGAATTGTGTCAAATGCCAGAGGGGCTTCAGTCCTTTTTCCAGTCCTTGAGAGCCGCGAAAGCGGAGGGCTTTTTGTCGTCTTCGCCGCTGTCTTCGACATGGCCGGCGAATTCGATACCCGGCTTGCGCGGATAGGGATCGATCGCCAGAGCGGCGAATTCGGCAACCACCTCGCCGGCGTCGATCGTATCGCCGACAAAGTTCTCGGGCAGATCAGGACCGTCGGGATCGAGCAGCATCTCGCCGGCGTCGTTGCCGGCCTGACGGGCAAGCTTGGAGCCCTCCGGCACGAAGATCTGCTCGAAGCTCTCGTCGATGGCGGATTCGACCGGCTCCAGCGTCACGACGCAGGACTGGACAATCTTCGCCTGCACGCGGCCCTTGATGCGCACGCCGTCGCGCTTCCAGCGGGCAATCTGCAGATCGGCGCTGAGATCGTCGACGGAGACGACGTTCCAGGTCCGGGCAAGCGCCTTCAGTTCGCTGGCATCGGCCTCGACATGGACCTCGACGGGGTTGGCCGAGATGTGGCCGACCTTGACTTGATAGGAGAAGGGAACATCGTCCCGATCATTCTGCATCGTTTCCTCCTTCAGGTGACCGGTTGGCAGGCGACCGGCGGCAGCGTTGCCGAACCGGTGGCGATTACCTCTTCGGCAACGGCGGACAGATGCGATTCTGCGGCCATCATCCACCCGGCGAGACCGGACATATCGGCCGGCGTCGCGGTTTCGGGATAAATATTGCGCTGAAGGGCAAGAGCGAGGGCTTCGGCATCGCCTGTGTCCATCGCCTTCGAATAGGCTTCGAGCCGGCCGTAGAACATACCGGCGAGCTTCTTCATCCGCTTCGGCACACTGTTGTCGCCGATGCCGAGTTCGCGGATCGAATAGTCGATATCCTGGAAGAAAGCGTCGACGATCTCCTGGGCGATCTCCTGGCCGCTGGTGGCGGAAGCACGGGTGCGGCGAAAAAACAGGATCATGACTATCGACAGCATCTCGAAACGGCCCATGACCGTATCTGGCACATTGAGCCGCTCGTAGAGTTCCGGCATGCGCGCGGCCGCCGCCAACGCCGCATATTGCCTGTCGACGATCGCCTGATTGTTGTTTTTCTTGCGGAAGAGCCCGAGGATCATTGTTTTTTCCGGAAATGCCTCATTCTTCATGCCGGCTGGCGTCTGGCCTTGTTGCATGATTTCGAAAGCTGGTTTACCGAAGCAGGCGCGAATTGCAATGCCGATCATGGCCAGTTTCTGGACGACGCCTTCGACGCGTCAGCGAAGCGAATTCGGGAAATTCGACCCGGAATGGCCACAATGGTTTTGCAGGAGGTAAAGCGTGCAAGGCCCAGAATGGCTGCTATCGACACTCACAGGGAGTAGATGTCGTTGAAGAAACGGTATTTCAAGTCTGACATGAAATTCTTCAGCAATGCGGCCATTGCCCTCATAATTGCCTCCACTACCGCTCTCTCCGGTTGCCAGACCAGCACCGTTCTCAACGGCGGCTACGTCGCCGACCAGCAGTCGCTGAACCTCGTTCCGGAAGGCTCCAGCCGCGAGCAGGTGCTGCTTTCGCTCGGCACCCCGTCGACGACGGCGACCTTCGACGGCGAAGTCTTCTACTACATCTCGCAGCGGCGCACGCGTGCGGTCGCCTTCCAGAAACTGAAGGTCGTCGATCAGAGCGTTCTGGCGATCTATTTCGACAAGGACGGCGTCGTCAGCCGCCGCGCCAACTATGCGCTGCAGGATGGCAAGGTGTTCGACACGATCGGGCGCGTCACGCCGACCGGCGGCAAGGAACTCACCTTCCTGCAACAGATGCTTTCCGGCGGCAGCGCCGCGAGTGCTGCCCGCAGCCTGTTCGGCGGTGGTGCTGGCGGCACGCCGCAGAACCCAAGCAGCCTGCGCTGATCGGATACGCCTTATACGAAAACCCCGCCGGATCACTCCGGCGGGGTTTTTCGTGGTCGCTGTTCGTTGCCGCGCCGAGCCGGGCGGCATGCCTCATCCGGCGAGAACGGCGAGCAGCAGCAGCGCGACGATGTTGGTGATCTTGATCGCCGGGTTGACAGCGGGGCCGGCGGTATCCTTGTAGGGGTCGCCGACCGTATCGCCGGTGACGGAAGCCTTGTGCGCATCCGAACCCTTCATGTGACGCACGCCGTCCTTGTCGACGAAACCGTCTTCGAAGCTCTTCTTGGCATTGTCCCAGGCGCCACCGCCCGATGTCATCGAGATGGCGACGAAGAGGCCGTTGATGATGACGCCGAGCAGCGATGCGCCGAGGGCGGCAAAGGCGGAGGCCTTGGAGCCGGAGATGAGAAGCACGCCGAAATAGACGACGATCGGCGCCAGCACCGGCAGCAGCGACGGCACGATCATCTCGCGGATGGCGGCCTTGGTCAGAATGTCGACCGCCCTGCCGTAATCCGGCTTTTCCGTGCCCTGCATGATGCCGGGCTTTTCCTTGAACTGACGGCGGACTTCCTCGACGATCGCGCCGGCCGCGCGGCCGACGGCGGTCATGGCGATGCCACCGAAGAGGTAGGGGATGAGACCTCCGAAGATCAATCCCGCCACCACGTAAGGGTTGGAAAGATCGAAGGAAATTTCACCGATGCCGGCAAAATAAGGGAACTTGTCGCCATTCGCCGCAAAATATTTGAGGTCATAGGAGTAGGCTGCGAAGAGCACCAGGGCGCCGAGACCGGCAGAACCGATGGCGTAGCCCTTGGTCACGGCCTTGGTCGTATTGCCGACGGCATCGAGCGCATCCGTGGATTTACGCACCTCCGGCGGCAGATGCGCCATTTCGGCGATACCGCCGGCGTTGTCGGTCACCGGTCCGAACGCGTCGAGCGCGACGATCATTCCGGCGATGCCGAGCATGGCCGTGACCGCAATGCCGGTGCCGAACAGGCCGCCGAGCTGATAAGTGGCGAGAATTCCGCCAACGATGACGATCGCCGGCAGTGCCGTCGATTCCAGCGAAACGGCCAGGCCCTGGATGACATTGGTGCCGTGACCGGTGACCGAGGCCTGGGCGATCGAGACGACCGGGCGCTTGCCCGTGCCGGTATAATATTCAGTGATCACGACGATCAGCGCGGTGACGACGAGGCCGATGATGCCGCAGAAGAAGAGGTTCGCGCCTGATATGTCGGCGCCTCCGACGGAGCCGATCGATCCCCAGCCGATGGTGAGCGAGGTGGCAGCGCCAAGGCCGACGATCGACAGCAGGCCGGTGACGATGAGGCCCTTGTAGAGAGCGCCCATGATCGAGCCGTTCGAGCCGAGCTTGACGAAGAAGGTGCCGATGATCGAGGTGATGATGCAGGCGCCGCAGATTGCCAGCGGATAGACCATCGCAGACTGGAGGATCGGCGCGCCGGCAAAGAAGATCGCGGCGAGAACCATGGTGGCGACGACCGAGACCGCATAGGTTTCGAAAAGGTCGGCAGCCATGCCGGCGCAGTCGCCGACATTGTCGCCGACGTTATCGGCGATCGTTGCCGGGTTGCGCGGATCGTCTTCGGGAATGCCGGCTTCCACCTTGCCGACGAGATCGCCGCCGACATCGGCGCCCTTGGTGAAGATGCCGCCGCCGAGACGGGCGAAGATCGAGATCAGCGACGCGCCGAAGCCGAGCGCCACCAGCGCATCGATGACTTCGCGCGAGCCGCTCTCATGGCCGAGCCCGATGGTCAAGACCGTATAGTAGATGGATACTCCAAGCAGCGCTAAGCCAGCCACCAGCATGCCGGTAATCGCACCCGACTTGAAGGCGATGTCGAGGCCGGCGGAAAGGCTCACGGAAGCTGCCTGAGCGGTGCGCACATTGGCGCGGACGGAGACGTGCATGCCGATGAAACCGGCAGCACCGGAAAGCACGGCGCCAATCAGGAAGCCGATCGCGGCCTCGCCGGAAAGAAGCAGCCAGGCTAAAATGAAAACAACAACCCCGACAATGGCAATGGTTCTGTACTGGCGCGTCAGATAGGCTTGCGCACCTTCGCGGATATAGCCCGCGATCTCCTGCATGCGGCTGTTGCCCTGATCGGCGGCAAGCACCGACCGGGTTGCCCAGGCGGCATAAACCACCGAGAGCAGACCGCATGCGATTACGCATAAAAGAATCGTCATTTCGCTCTTTCCTCCCATAGGCCGGAGCTCACTCCTTCTCCGGCAGATACGCCGCCGAATCGCCTTCCTCTCCACAGAAATGCCACAGCTAAGCGGTGCGGAGATTGCTTGGTCGATCACGTGGCGTCAAGACCGCAACGGGCGAAAACCATTGCGGTACGAAGAAAGACGTAGGGGGATTGTTTGGCGGCTAAAGACTTACTTGTTCGCCTCGCCGCGAACCTGCTTTGCGATGCGGTCGAGCACGGCATTGACGAGCTTCGGCTCGTCGTCGTCGAAGAAGGCCTGGGCGATCTCGACATATTCGGTGACGATGACCGCCACCGGCACGTCCTTGCGGTCGGTGATCTCGAAAACGCCGGCGCGCAGGATGGCGCGCACAGTGCTGTCAAGGCGCGACAAGGCCCAATCATCCTGCAGAGCTGCGGCAATCAGCGGATCGAGGCGGACCTGATCGCGCACGACACCGGAGACGATGGAACGGAACCAGGCTGCATCGGCTTTCAGATAAGTCTCGCCATCGATTTCCTGACCAAGACGGTGCGCCTCGTATTCAGCCACGATCTCCAGAACGCCCGTGCCGCCGACATCCATCTGATACAGTGCCTGAACGGCAGCAAGACGGGCAGCGCCCCGCTGGTTCGCAGTCTTGACCGGCCGTTCCGTCTTGTCGTCGTTCATTCGTTATGCACCCAGTTTCTGCTTCAGCTCGATCATGGTCAGAGCTGCACGAGCGGCAAATCCGCCCTTGTCCTTTTCCGAGCGGCGCACGCGCGTCCAGGCCTGCTCGTCGTTTTCGACGGTCAGGATGCCATTGCCGATGGCAAGGGACTCGCTGACCGCAAGATCCATCAAGGCGCGCGAGGATTCGTTCGACACGATATCGAAGTGATAGGTCTCGCCGCGAATGACCATGCCAAGGGCGACATAGCCGTCGTAATGCGTTCCGCCATTGTCGTCTCCATCAAGCGACATGGCAATCGCCGCCGGAATTTCCAGTGCACCGGGAACGGTGACGACCTCGAAGGTGGCGCCGGCCTCCGTCAATGCGAAGGTCGCGCCTTCGAGCAGGGAGTCGGCCATGTCGTCGTAGAAGCGGGCCTCGACGATCAAAATATGGGGAGCGGTCTCTCTCGACATGGTTCACCTTCGGTTGGCGGGACATTTACCCGCTCGGCAGCCCGCGGTCAAAACATGCCTTCGTCCGAATGGCAAGCAATTTCGCCCGATGCCGCAATGGGAAAGAGGAAATATCTGCAAGGGGATAGCCGCGCCCTGTATGCACGGCTGGGCAGGCCTCTGAAATCAGCTTTCCCGGACGCCTGGAAAGCGGCAATTCGAAGGCAGTTTTCATGAACAATTCTTAATGGATTTTCAGTGGCTTAACCCATTGAATCGCGAATGGGAGAACGCCAATTCCATGTCGTGACGCAGACGATCCCCTGCAACGACAGCCGACCGTCTAAGCAGATGAAAGGATACAAATCATGCACCGCGTTCTCACCATCACTATCGCTGCAACCCTCTCCTCCCTCGCCTTTGCCGGCGTCAGCCGGGCCGAAAGCCTTGGGATGAACACCCCTCAAGGCATCGAGCAGACGCTCAGGAGCTACCAGGGCAATGACTTCAATGTCCAGGAGGTTTACAACTGGCGCAACTTCGACGACGAGACGAGCGGCCCACACTCCGCACCGCAACGCTCCGGCCAGGCTATCCGCGGCATCCAGGCCTCGATCGACGCCAACAAGTCGCTTGCCCACCGGCTCAACAATGAGGGTGTCAATATTCGCAATGTCGTCAATGCCGAGCAGGCGGCCGATGGGAGCTTCACCTTCTACGTTCGTTGACGGCTCCAGCGCATACCCCGAAAATCGGATCGATTTTTGGGCTATGCGTGGGATTGGAAGCGATAGAGCGTCTTAGCGTATTGCACGCTCGGCGCTCAAAGCATGGGCGGCGGGCTCCTCTCCGCCCATGCCGGGGATTTCCGAGATAAGCATTGAATTTTCCGGCGCGATGATAGTTTCTCCTCCTGCAACAGGAGGACCATCATGACGACGGAAGCAAAAGCGGCGATCAATACCGCCGATCTCAAGCTCGACCACTGGACACAGGGCGAGCTCTATGAGAGCACCGACACCTCTTTCGGCCCGCTTCTCGGCCTGGCCGGTCTGGGCGTCAGCTACAACGAGGTACCGCCCGGCAAATCCGGCTGCCCCTTCCACAACCATCACGTCGAAGACGAGCTTTTCTATGTGATCGCCGGTACCGGCGAATACCGCTTCGGCGATGCGCGCCATGCGATCAAGGCGGGCGACGTGCTCGGCGCGCCGGCCGGCGGACCGGAAACGGCGCACCAGATCATCAACACCGGCACGGCCACACTCGTCTATCTCGGCATTTCGACGATGGCGAAGACCGAGATCGTCGAATATCCCGATTCCGGAAAGTTCCTTGCCAAGACGAATAGAGACGGTACAGAAGCCAGGCGCTTCCGCCACATCGGGCGGCGGGAAGGCGACCTCGACTATTGGGACGGCGAGCCCGGCGCCTGAGGACGTGTTTTTTCACAAGGACCCATCGTGATCGACATTCCGACCCTCGAAACGGCGCGTCTGAAGCTTCGCCCTCACCGCCTCGACGATTTAGACGCGCATGCAGCGCTGTGGGCGGACGAGGATGTCGTGCGCTTCATCACCGGCGCGCCATCGACGCGCGAGCAGAGCTGGAGCCGCATGCTGCGCGTTGCCGGCATGTGGCACCATATGGGCTTCGGCTTTCTCGCGATCGTAGAAAAGGAGAGCGGCCGGTTCATCGGTGAAGCGGGCTTCCTCGAAGCCCGCCGCGAGATGGAACCGTCTATCGAGGGGACGATGGAGGTCGGCTGGGCGCTGATGCCTTCGGCACACGGCCGCGGTTATGCCACCGAGGCGCTGACCGTCCTGATCGGCTGGGCGGAAATGCATTTTCCCGGAAAACCGATGAGCTGCATCATCAGCCCCGAGAACCAGGCCTCGCTGCGGGTCGCAGCCAAGCTCGGCTTCCGCGAGACGGCACGCACGCAGTACAACGGCGAGATCATTCAGTTTTCGCGGTAGGGAATTCCACCAAGCGGGCAACATAGCGCGCGCCATTGCGGGCTTGCTGACATTTGCCGATATCGCCAACTGCAAGCTTAAGCAAAAGGATATCGACGACCTCAGCTTGCAGCACCCGACTTCATCCCCGGATGGGTCCGGACTTCGCACCTGCTACGCGCAAGGAACGCGCTTTAGAGTCGCTGACAAGAGGCAGAAACGCTTGGAATCCTGACGTCCGCCACCTTGACACAACTAAGCATTGACGGGCGAGCCGCGTGGTAATTGCAGCCGGCAGAAACTCCCCATCCATAAGAGGCTGATCACAAATATGACCGTTTTCATTGTTTGCCATAAGGATTTGCCGAGCTACCCTCCTCCCGAGGGCGCGAAAATCATATGGCTCAATTCTAAGCCTCCTTTGGAAAACAAGGGAATGGATGTCATTGCCGGCTATGATTTTTTCAGCGAGCCGGAGGAGATTCACGCGAAATTGTCAGGATCGCTGGGAACGCTAGTCATCGCGAAAGTCGTTTCGGAAGAAACTGTAAAACCTCGCAACATTACCATCTGGCAGTATCGTAAATTTTTAACAAGACTAAACATCGGAACGCCGAATCCCGAATATCCCGGCATGAATATAGCAACTTCAGAAGAAGTAGAAATCACAAGACCAGAGAATCCGGCGTTTTTTTCAGAGAGTTTCTTTCTGCCTCGTCCATTGAATCTCCATAACATATCGTATCACTATGCAGGCTGCCACAATATTGTTGACTTTTTCAGATATACGGCGTTTTCAGTCGAAGCAAATACTTTACCGCAAGCCGAAGCTTTGCATTTTTTTAATTCCAGCACTCTGGTTCCTGGAGGCATTGAGCTCGGCACATATCCGACGGACTGGTGGCTGGATACTTTTGTGCGCCTTGTGGCGCCGTCTCTTGAATTTGCGAAACGATATCAACCGTTTCAAGCCGAAGATCCCGTGCAGAAACGTGCGATCTCATTTTGCCAGGAGCGTCTGGGAAGCTATCTTCTAATCAAGCGGTTGGCCGAGCTCTATGGCAACAACCTGCCTGGGTTCTTGTTCGGAGATATGGCTACCGTATCGAACGATGGTGTCTATAGAACCGGCGTATAAACCGAGGCAATCCCAAACGTAGAATCGCAAGTCTTTGCGATACTGGCAGCAGAAGCGGCTGAGCGAGCAAAGCTGGCTATTGCATAATTCCTTAAATCGGAATCGATTTAAGGACAAAATTATGCAGCGATTCAAAGTGCTACAGCG
>NZ_VSZV01000076.1:0-2970 GCF_008919455.1 Rhizobium sp. PEPV16 | reverse complement strand
AGGCCGGATCAGCGTCGACCTGGACGTGCCATTGCCGTCGTTGACGCAGGTGCTTGTCGTCCCGGATATCGGCGCGCCCCCGGCAGCACCTGCCGGCCTTGTCGTCGAACGTTATCTTGGTCTTGGCGGTCGGGAGGAGCGCATGCTGTTCTGGGCTGCCGGCGATGCCGGGCCGGCCATCTTCTACGATGTCCTCGTCAGCACCAATGGCGGGACTTTTGAAAAGGTCAGTTCCACCCCGCTGATCTCGACGGCCTTCCTGCACATGTCGCCGCCGGAGGGCGTGCGGTATGCGGTGCAGGCTCGCGATGCATTCGGTCGCCGCAGCGAGCTTTGTCTCTCCCGCTCGTGAACAGCGCCTTTCCGTCTGGGATCTGATCCATGGATATCGCCTATTTCACCAAGACCCTCGAAGGTCTGCCGCTCGCGACGGCGGCCGAGATCACAGCCGGTTTGGGGTTCGACTGTGCCGATCTCCTTATTCGCGATGGCCATGCCGTTTCCCCTGACAGGTCGGAGGGGATCGTCAATGCGGTAAAACTCTTTGCCGCGGCCGGTGTTCGCACGCCGATGGCGACCATCGATTCCACCCGGCCCGACGATGCCGCATCCCGGCTTCTCGGTTGTTGCGGCGAGGCCGGCATCGGGCAGATCCGGGTTGGCTTCTGGCGCTACGACCCGTCGCGGCGCTGGCAGGCCCAGGTCGACGAGGCGCGGCGCGATCTCGACGGCTTCGAGCGCCTGGCCGAACGCTTCGGCATCAAGCTGACGATCCAGCTTCACGGCGGGACCCTGCACAGTTCGGGCGCGCTGGCCGCGCAATTGCTGGCCGGGCGCGATCCGATCCGGATCGGCGCTTATCCCGATCCTGCCAATCAGATCATTAGGGAGGGAAACGAGGACTGGCGTCTGACCCTCGATATTCTCGATCCGTGGTTCTGCTGCATGGGTGTCAAGAATAGCGGTTGGTTTCCCGGCGGTTACGGACCTCACGGCCAGCGCGCCTGGCATTCGGACTGGTACGGGCTCGATGAAGGCATGGTGCCCTGGAACGAAATCGTCCCGCATCTGGTGGCCACAGGATTTGCCGGCGTGCTCTCGATGCATTCCCAATACCGCGTCTCTAGAGAGCAGGCGCTCGACAAGGTCCGCGCCGATCTTGCTCATCTCCGGCGCCTGGTCGCCGCAACGAAAGAATAGAACCATGAACGATCAGGCTCCCGTTATCGCCGTACTGCTGACCGAAAAGACCCGCCGGATGATGCTGGACGATGCGGCGATTGCCCAGTTGAACGCCCTTGGCGAGGTGCGTTGGCCGACCGCCGCCACGATCGACGCTGCCGATGTCGACCAGCTGCTGCAGGGCGCCACGGCATGCCTCACCGGATGGGGCACGCCACCCTTCGATCCCGCCGCGCGCCAGCGCCATCCACACCTCGCCCTTGTCGCCCATTCGGCAGGCAGCGTCCGCACACTGGTCCCGGCGCGTCTGTTCGACGATGGCATTCGCGTCACCCATGCCGCCTCGAAAATTGCCGCTTCGGTTGCCGAGTTCGTCGTCGCCGAAGCGCTGCTCGCCATGCGCGGCATTCACCGGCTGCATCATCAATTGCGCAACGGTGGCGAATGGCTCGACGTCCGCGCCGCCGTGCCGCAGAGATTGCTTGGCGCCAGAACGGTCGGCATCGTCGGCGCCGGCTATGTCGGCCGGGCGGTCATGCGCCTGCTCGTTCCCTTCGGCTGCCGCGTGCTGGTCGTCGATCCCTTCCTTGACGACAGCGAGGCCGCAGCACTCGGCGTTTTCAGAGCCGGGCTGCACGATATGCTGGCCCAGGCAGACGTGGTCTCTCTGCATGCGCCTGTCCTGCCCGAAACGCGCCGCATGATCGGTGCCCGCGAACTGGCGCTACTGCGCCCCGGCACGCTGTTCATCAACACGGCGCGCGCGGAGCTGGTCGACGAGGCGGCGCTGCTCGCCGAGATCCGCTCCGGCCGTATCGAAGCGGCTCTTGATGTCTTCGACAACGAGCCGCTGCCTCCGGACAGTCCCTTCCGCGATCCCGCACTGGCCAATGTCACCATTTCGCCGCATGCCGCCGGTCACACTGAAGAGGCGCACTTCGCCCAAGGCCAGGCCATGGTGGACGAGATCGGCCGGCTGCTTCGCGGGGAGCCGCTCCATCACGAAGTGTCGCGCGCCATGCTCGACCGGATGGCATGACCGTGGACAGAAACATTGGAGGTTCCGTGACGGCGCCGCGTATCAGAATCATCGAGATCGACGCCTTCGAGCGCGATATCAGGCTGCGCCTGCCGTTCCGCTTTGGCGCGGCAACCCTCAAAAAGGCACCGCAAGCCTTCATCAGGGTCCGCGTCGAGGATAAAGAGGGACGAACCGCCCTTGGCGCGGCCGCCGAGATGATGGTGCCGAAATGGTTCGACAAAGATCCGGCGCTGACGCCGGCGCAAAATGTCGACCAGTTGCGCACCTCGATCCGCACCGCTGCGACTGCTTTGCTCGAACCGTCTGCGCCGGCGACATTGTTTGCCGCCGCCCGCCTGAACGAGATGGAGACCGTGCGGCGCCTGCCTGGAAATCCATTGGCCGCCTGTTTCGGTCCTTCGCTCATCGCCCGCGCTGCGCTCGATGCCTATTGCCGCCTTGTCGGCATTTCCTTCTTCGAGGCGGTGCGGGGTAATCTCGTCGGCATCGGCGGCCCGATGCTGCCCAGCGATATCGACGCGGACGCCGCCTCAGCGATGCTTGCCGGCCTTCGCCCTGCCGATGCGATCTCGGCCCGGCATACGATCGGGCTTGTCGATCCGATCATCGAGGGCGATATCGTCCATCCCGTCGGCGACGGCCTGCCGGAAAGCCTCGAGGCGGTGATAACACGCTATGGCAACCGCTGGTTCAAGATCAAGCTGTCAGGCGAGATCGATGCCGATATCGACCGCCTGACGCGGATA
>NZ_VSZV01000278.1:0-22926 GCF_008919455.1 Rhizobium sp. PEPV16 | reverse complement strand
TGCCGATCGGCTACGAGCCGGCGCCGGCTATAGTCAGCCGGCCGCGGGCAGCTGCCGTTCGCAGCGCCCCGACCTCACAACCGGCTCAAGGCATCGTATCGGTGCCCGCGCCCATCGGCCCGCGCGTGCCGCTGCCGGGTGAGGCGCCGCAGACGAGGGCAAGGCCGGATGCGGCCGCCGCGCCAATCGAACAATCGGTAAGGGCGATCGGCGTCACCGTGCCTTCGCCGGACTGCATAGGCGACGCGGCCATGACGGCCGCCTGCCGACGATAATGAGCATGCCCGCGGGCGCCAGATGGTGGCCCGGTTGAGCAATTTCGAAGGATCGTCAATGCGCAAAGCCCGCAGTGTCATCATATGGGCCGTGGTTTCGCTCTGCATGATCGTGCTGATCACGCTGCCGGTCAACCTGCAGACTCAGCTCATCACCAGCATCACGGTCGTGACTGTGATGGCGCTGATCAAGATCCTGAAGGGCGAGGGGACGTGGCGCCTGGTGGCGCTCGCCTTCGGCACGTCGATCGTGCTGCGCTATGTTTACTGGCGCACCACCAATACGCTGCCGCCTCTGAACCAGCCCGAGAATTTCATTCCCGGCCTGCTGCTCTATCTGGCCGAAATGTATAGCGTTGCGATGCTGGCGCTCAGCCTCTTCATCGTCGCGACGCCGCTGCCATCGCGCCCCTCGCGTGCCGCCAGGAATGAGCGTTTCCCTCATGTCGACGTCTTCGTGCCATCCTACAACGAGGATGCCGGCCTGCTGGGAAATACGCTGGCCGCCGCCAAGGCCATGGATTATCCGGCCGAGAAGCTGCATGTCTGGCTGCTCGACGACGGCGCCACCTTGCAGAAGCGCAATTCCGGCAAGCTGCTCGAAGCGCAGGCGGCTGCCGCCCGCCATGTCGAACTGAAGCAGCTCTGCGACGATCTCGATGTCAGTTACCTCACGCGCGACCGCAACGAGCACGCCAAGGCCGGCAATCTCAACAACGGCATGAAACATTCGACCGGCGAACTCATCGCCGTCTTCGATGCCGACCACGCGCCGGCCCGCGATTTCCTGTTGGAGACCGTCGGTTACTTCGAAGACGATCCGAAGCTCTTCCTCGTCCAGACCCCGCACTTCTTCATCAATCCCGATCCGCTGGAGCGCAACCTGCGCACCTTCGACAAGATGCCGAGCGAGAACGAGATGTTCTACGGCATCATCCAGCGCGGCCTCGACAAATGGAACGCCGCCTTCTTCTGCGGTTCGGCCGCTGTTCTGAGCCGCAGGGCGCTCGAATCCCAGAACGGTTTCAGCGGCATCAGCATCACCGAGGATTGTGAGACGGCGCTGGCGCTCCATGGCAGCGGCTGGAACAGCGTCTATGTCGACAAGCCGCTGATCGCCGGCCTGCAGCCAGCCACCTTCGCAAGCTTCATCGGCCAGCGCAGCCGCTGGGCCCAGGGCATGATGCAGATCCTGCGCTTCCGCTTCCCGCTTCTGAAGCGAGGCCTGACGATCCCGCAGCGCCTCTGCTACATGTCCTCCACGCTGTTCTGGCTCTTCCCATTCCCGCGCACGATCTTCCTGTTTGCGCCGCTCTTCTACCTGTTCTTCGATCTGGAAATCTTCACCGCCTCGGGCGGTGAGTTCCTCGCCTATACGCTGGCTTATATGCTGGTGAATCTGATGATGCAGAACTACCTCTACGGGTCGTTCCGCTGGCCCTGGATTTCCGAGCTCTACGAATATGTCCAGACCGTGCATCTGCTGCCGGCCGTCGTCTCCGTCATGATCAATCCACGGAAGCCGACCTTCAAGGTCACCGCCAAGGACGAATCGATCGCCGTCAGCCGTCTGTCGGAGATCAGCCGGCCGTTCTTCGTCATCTTCGCGGTGCAGATCGTCGCGCTCGTCATCACCATCTACAAAATCTATGCCGAGCCCTATAAGGCCGACGTCACGCTGGTCGTCGGCGGATGGAATCTCATCAACCTGATCATGGCCGGCTGCGCGCTCGGTGTCGTGTCGGAGCGCGGCGAGCGCGCTTTGTCCCGCCGCGTCCGCGTCAACCGGCGCTGCGAATTCGGCGCCAATGGCAAGTGGTACACGGCCTCGATCGAGGACGTCTCCGTCCACGGCGCAAGGCTTCACATCTTCAACAAGCAGCTCGACGAGATGCTGGTCGGCGCCGTCGGCGAAATCCGCTTCCGGCCCTATAGCGGCGCGGATCTGGAAACCCTGCCGCTCATCGTCCGCAACATCGAGCCGTCGGGCGACATCAGCAATGTCGGCTGCCAGTACGTGCCGAAAAGCGCGCTCGACCATCGCCTGATCGCCGATCTGATCTTTGCCAACTCCGACCAATGGACCCAGTTCCAGGCCTCGCGCCGCCGCAATCCGGGCCTGATCCGCGGCACCATCTGGTTTCTCGGCATGTCGTTCTACCAGACGAGCCGCGGCCTCGTTTACTTCTTTCGCAGCATGCGGCCGGAGCGAGAAGCCCAGCAGCAGGCGGCAAAGGTCAACGCCGGATGAGAAGGATCGTCGCCGCCTCGCTTCTTGTGCTGAATGCTTCCGCCTTCGCCCAGGCGCAGACGGCACCGTTCGACATGTCCGGCGAGCGGCCGCCCGGTGCGTCCGTTACCCCGCGTTTGACGCCGCCTGCGGCGGCTGCGCCGGTTCCCGTCACGCCGCCGGTCTCCGTCATACCCGCGCCCGCAACCTCGGCTGCTCCTGTTCCTCCGCCGGTCGTCGCTCAGCCGCAGCCGGCGGCGCCTGCGCGCCAGCCTGCCGCAGCGGCAAATAGCGTTGCGCCGCCGCGTTCCGGCGATGTCCGCCGCTTTGTCGTGCCCTTTTCGAAACTCTCTCTCGGCGGGGAATACGACCGCCGGTCATGGTCGGTCTATCTGACGCCGGAGCAGGCGGCGGCCAAGGCAAGCTTCACCTTCGCCTATCAGAATTCGATCGTCGTCGCGCCTGAGGCCTCGGCGCTGACCGTCTATCTCAACAATCGCCCGATCGGCCAGCAGCGCGTCGGCTCGCCGGATGGTCCGTCGACCGTCACGTTCGAGGTTCCGCCTGGTCTGCTGCAGCCCGGCGCCAATCTCGTCACCTTCGAAGCCGATCAGCGCCACCGCACCGATTGCAGTATTCAATCCACCTATGAACTGTGGTCGAATATCGATCCGGCCGGAACCTATTTGAGCTTTGCCGGCAGGGACGCCGCCCAGCTATCGAGCGCCGACGCAATCCGCGCCATCGGCGTCGACAGTGCCGGCAAGACCGAGTTCGACATCGTTGTCCCGGCGCTGGAGCAGCCGGGAACCACCAAACCGCTACTACGGCTGGCGCAGGGCCTGTCTGTGCTGAGCAGCATGCCGAACCAGATCTTCGCCTTCAGCATCGCTTCACTTCCGGCCGGCGGGCCTGGCAAGCTCAGCGTGCTCGTCGGTACCGCGGCGGAACTGCGGCCACTCTTTCCCGGCCTGCCACCCGGCGCCGAAAGTGCAGCACTCGCCGCTTTCGTCACCGATCCACGCAGCGGCTCGCCGGTACTTCTGATCAGCGGCCCCTCCTGGCAGGCGGTCTCCTCGGCGATCGATACCATCGTCTCGCCGACAGACCGGTCCTCGGATGTTCGCCGCAACGTGTTGACCACCGAGCGCTGGAGCGCGCCGAACGCGCCCCTGGTCTTTTCCGATACGAATATCGCCCTGTCTCAGCTCGGTGTGAAGACCACCGAGTTCTCCGGCCGGCGGTTGCGCACGAGCTTCAATATCGCCGTGCCGGCCGATTTTTATGCCAATGCCTACGGCGAGGCGAAGGTGCTGCTCGACGCCGCCTATACCGATAACGTGCTGCCCGGCAGCCACATCGATATCTACGTCAACGACAACATCGCCTCCACCGTCCCGATCACCAAGAGATCAGGTGGCATTCTCCGTCATCTGCCGATCCGCGTGACGATGCGGCCACTTCAAGCCCGGTCTTAATTCAGTGGCGATCGAGGCGATCCTGATGACCGAGGACGATGCTGTCTGCGCGCCGGGATCGACCGCCGGCGCCACCCCGCACTTTGCCCTGTTCGATACGTCCGAGCTGCAGATTCCGGATTTTGCCCGCGTCGGTCAGCGTCCGAATCTGGCCGCAATGGCCGGCACCGCCTATCCCTATGGTCGGGCTACGGAGCCGACGCCGCTCTTCATCGACCGCGTCGATGCCGACACGCTTTCGGCCGCCGCCACGCTCCTTGGCCACATGGCGATCACCGCCGGCCATCCGATCGCCATCGAAACCATCGCCTCGCCGAACATGATCGGCGATCGTGACGCGATCTTCATCGGCTCCATCTCGCAAATGCCGGCAACGGCGCTGTCGCAGACCAATATCGCCACGGCGAGCCAGGCCTCGTGGCGTCCCGTGCCGGATGCGCAGCCGGGCGTCGTCGATACCGGTACGGCCTTCGAGGAGTGGAATTCCAAGGTCAGCGGCGGAGTCTTGCGCAGCCGGATCACCGCTTTCCGCGAGTGGCTGTCGCGCAATTTCGATATCTCCCGCAGTTCGCTGCAATTCATGCCCGGCGCCGACCAGATTTTTACACCGCCCAACGCCGCAACGCTTCTGGTCGCCCAAGGCTCCAGCCCCGCTGGAGCCGGCGCCTGGACCGTGGTGACGGCGCCATCGGCGAAGGATTTGCGCGAAGGGCTCGAGGTTCTGACCACGCAACTGAACTGGCCGCAGATATCGGGCCACATCACCACCTATTCGAGCAAGACAGGCAAGATCGATGCGGTGCCCGTCACCCGCTTCGATTTCGTGCCGTCTACGCCCTGGTCGATTGCCAATTATCGCTTGATCGCGGCCAACTGGCTGTCGACCAATATTCTCTCCTATGCCTTCCTGCTGGTCGTATTCCTGCTGCTGATCGGCGTCACCACGTCGAGCATGCTCAAAAAGCTGGGCCGGTCGAAATGAGGCGATTGCGAACGCTCCTGCTGGCGGCAACGGTTGCGCTCGCCCCGGCGGCCCCGCCCGCCGTCGCCCAGCAGGCGATGATCAATGCCGGCGCATGGTCCGCCTATAAGGCAAGGTTTCTCGATGCGACGGGTCGCATCGTCGATAACGGCAATGGCAATATCAGCCATAGCGAAGGGCAGGGCTATGGCATGTTGCTCGCCTATCTCGCAGCCAGCCCCGCCGACTTCGAACAGATCTGGTATTTTACCCGCACAGAGCTGCTGCTACGCGACGATGGCCTGGCGGTCTGGAAATGGGATCCGAACGTCAAGCCGCACGTCACCGACACCAACAATGCATCGGACGGCGACATGTTGATCGCCTATGCGCTGGCGCTTGCGGGCACGGCGTGGAAACGCAACGACTATATCCTAGCTGCCTCCCGCATGGCGCAGGCGCTTCTTGCCGAAACCGTCGTGCATTCGTCCGGCCACACACTCCTGTTGCCGGGGAGCCAGGGTTTTGCCGCCACCGACCGTGAAGACGGCCCCGTCGTCAACCCGTCCTACTGGATTTATGAGGCGATCCCGGTGATGGCGGCGCTCGCTCCGTCGGATGCCTGGCAAAAACTGTCGGACGATGGCCTAACGCTGTTGAAGACGATGCAGTTCGGCCCGCGCAAGCTTCCTGCCGAATGGGTCAGTCTCAGCGGCCAGCCGCAGCCGGCGCAGGGTTTCGACGCCGAGTTTGCCTATAACGCCATCCGCATCCCGCTCTATCTCGCTCGCGGCGGAGTCACCGACAAGGCGCTGCTGACCCGCCTGCAGCAAGGGATGTCGCAAGACGGCGTTCCCGCCACCATCGATCTGACCACCGGCCGGCCGAAGGCTGTGTTGTCGGATCCCGGTTATAGAATTGTTAACGATGTTGTGGCCTGTGTAGTCGATGGGACCAAGTTGCCGGTCTCAGCCCTACAATTTGCGCCCGCACTCTATTATCCGTCCACACTTCAGCTGCTGGGGCTGGCCTATATCGGGGAGAAGCATCCGGAGTGTCTGTGAAGTCTTCTCTCGTGGCGGTTTCAGCGGCAGTCGTTGTGGCGACCCTCGTCACCGGACTGAAGGATCGTGCCGCTCTGCAGGAAAGGTTCGGCCTTGGGTCTGCCGGCAAGCCGGCGCCGGAGCTGATGATGATGGGCCGCATCAAGCCGACCGATGGTCCTGCCGGCAATCCTGAATTCAATGCGCAACTCGTCGCCGACAAGATAGAGGCGATCACTTCGCCGTCGCCAGCACTGGACACGTCCGAGCCGGATGCCGCTGCATCGCAGCCTGCAGCATCGCAGCCTGCGGCACCTCAGACGGCTGCTCCGCCGGCTCAGACGGTCGCCCAGCCGGCACCAGTCACACCCCCCATCGTTTCCGCGCCGCCGGCACCACAGCAAACGGCCGCGGCGCCGCAGCCTGCCGTCGATGAAAGTGCGCTTCGTTATTTCGCCAGCCGCGGCGACAAGGTGCGCCTGCAGGCCGAAATCTCCCGCCTTCAGGCGCTTTATCCGAACTGGGTTCCACCAGCCGATCCGCTCGCCGTGCCGCAGAATGTCGACAAGCAGCTCGAGACCATGTGGCAGCTCTATTCCGATGGCCGCTATGCAGAGTTGCGCAAGGCGGTCGCCGACCGCCAGGCAGCCGATGCCGGATGGCAGCCGCCGGCCGATCTGCTCGACCGGCTTGACGTCGCCGAGGCCCGTGCCCGCCTCGTCAATGCTTCGGACCTCAAGCAATATGCGACTGTGGTCGATATCGCTGCCGCAACACCGAGCCTGCTCACCTGCAGCGAGGTCGATGTTCTCTGGCGCGTCGCCGAAGCCTTCATCCAGACGGAGAGGACGCAGCGCGGCCAGGACGCCTACACCTATATCCTGAAGAACTGCACCAATCCGGCCGAGCGGCAGGCGACGGTCGAGAAGGCCTCGACGCTGCTTGCCTACCAGCCGATGCAGGCGCTGCTCGCGCTGGAGAGGCCTGCCGCCGACGGCAACAAGGAATTCGACGCGATTCGCGACAACCTCGCCCGACGCTTCATGGCCGAGGGCGATGACGATCCGAATCTCGCCATCGCGCCCGATTATATCGCCCGCCTCGAAAAACTCGCCGAGACGGAGGGGCTTGCCTCCGATGCGCTGCTGCTCGGCTGGTACCAGCTTCGCCGCAACAATGATGCCGATGCCGAGAAATGGTTCCGTGCCGCCCGAGCCAAGCAAGATTCGGCGACCGCTTCGCAGGGGCTGGCGCTGGCGCTGATCGCCCGCAAGGCGCCTGAGGAAGCCGAAGAGGTGATGTTCCGCTGGCGCACCGATTCCGAGGATGCGACATCAACCTATCTCGCCGCCACCGCCAACCTGATGGCGCTGCAGCCGCCGGCCGATCTGGCCGAAGACGTGCTGCACCGCATCGCTGGCGAGGTCATCGCCCGCAAATACGTGCCGACGGCGCAGCAGTTCGGCTGGTATGCCCGTTCCCTCAACCAGTTCCAGACCGCCGCACGCTGGTTCGAGACGGCGCTTGCCTGGAAACCCGATGACGAACCGTCCGCCTATGGCCTTGTCATCACCCGCGAGCAACTGAGCGACCGCAACGGCGTGCTCGACCTCCAGCGCGCCTGGGCCGGCCGGTCGAGCCGGATCACCAATCTCGAAGACACGTCCTCCCTGATGCCGAATGCCCTCACGCCGCCGGCGAAGGGAGGGCTTGCCGCACAGCAACCGCAGCGTCCCCCAGCCGAGCCGCTTCCGGCAGAGCGCCGCGTGACCCTGCAGCCGGGTGCAGAAGTGGTCGTTCGTGCGGCGAGACCGGCGATGGAGACGATGACCGTCCCGCGCGTCCCGCGCCAGACGCGCGGCTGCTCGACGACAATCGATGCGGGGCAGCTTAAGCCGGCCGACGCGCTGTCGCGCGGCTGGTGCCTGATGGATATCAACCGGCCCATGGAGGCGATCTCGGCCTTCGAGGCTGCGTTGCAGAGCCCGTCCCGCAAGGTCCGTGAAGACGCAGCCTACGGCCAGAGCCTTGCTTATCTGCGCGCCGGCCTCTCCGGCAATGCCGCCGTGGCGGCAACCAAGGCGCCGCAGAACCGCCAGCGCGCCGCCGAGCTTCAGGTGGCGATCCTCGCCGACCGTGCGCTTTCAGCCTTCGACGCCGGCCGTTACCGCGAAACCCTCATCTATCTCGATCAGCGTGCCCAGCTGCAGCAGGAGCGCATCGACCTGATGGTTCTGCGCGGCTACTGCTACCTCAATCTCAAAATGTACGGCGATGCGACCCGTATCTTCGAAGCCGCTGCCGCGACCGGCAGCCGCGACGCCGCCCGTGGTCTTGCCGACGTCCGCAACGTCACGCATCCAGACACCAACAACTGACGTTGACGCCGTTTCCGCTCTCCGCTACTCGCCTGTGCAAAGGCCGCCCCGGCCTCCGGCCTCATGCTTGCAAGGAAAAGCCCGTGCCCGCTCTCCAAGACATCCTCGACAGAACCTATGACGCCTTCCTTTTCGACATGGACGGAACGCTGCTGAATTCTATTGCGGTCGTCGAACGCGTCTGGAGTGAATGGGCAAGACGCCATGGCTTCGAGCCGGAAGTTTTCCTGAAGACGATCCACGGTATCCGCGCCTCCGACGTCATCCGTGGGCTCGGCTTGCCTGGCGTCGATCCGGCACATGAGGCGGATCTGCTGCTCGCCGAGGAAATGGAGGATGTCTCCGGCATCGTCGAGATCCCCGACGCCGTTCGTTTCCTCAATGCCATCGCCGATGGCAAATGGGCGATCGTCACCTCGGCGCCGATCGAGCTCGCCAGGCGCCGCATGGCCGCTGCCGGCGTCCCGATGCCGAAGGTCATCGTCAGCGGCCAAGAGGTCAAATCAGGCAAGCCCAGCCCCGAAGGATATCTGCTCGGTGCAAGTCGCCTCGGTGTCGATCCGAAAAAATGCCTGGTCTTCGAAGATGCGGTCGCCGGCATCCTCGCCGGCGAGGCCGCCGGCGCCGACGTCACCGTCATCACCGAAACGCACGCCACGCCCTTCGAAACGCCGCATTTTTCGATCGCCAACTACCAGGCATGGCAGCCTCGTCAAACCGCCGAAGGCCGGCTGAGGCTCGCGGCGATCTGACCATTCGCGCAAACCGCCTCCTTTTTCTTGGAGGCAAGGTTTTTCCGCTTGCATTGCACGCGCTGAAAAACTAAACGAAGCAAGCCGTTTCGGCAGGTCGGGGCGTAGCGCAGCCCGGTAGCGCACTTGACTGGGGGTCAAGGGGTCGCTGGTTCGAGTCCAGTCGCCCCGACCATTTATCCCCTTGAAATCCCAGTCACAATGTCAGTTTTCTTCGTCCCGCTAGCGGCGGAAAGCGGAACGAGGCATTGGCAGAAATGCTAAAACGGGAGCCGAACGTCCCGAACGAAAATGTCATTTGTTCATGTTGCAGGCGAACTATAGCGCCGCCATTGCAAAGGGTGGTGGCCTTCGACCGCCTCTTCAGTGCGGTTTCTGAGCGATCGCGATCATCGATTTCGCCAGCAGCGGAATTCTCCCGACATATTCGAAGTCGACGTCTTCGAAGCCTGTTTCAAGCAGGAGGGTAGCGAGCGTTCCGGGAGACCAGAATTTGATATGGCCATGGTCCTTCAGAGGCATGAAATGGTCATCCATCTTTCCGCTGACGGCCAATGCCAGATTTTTCCAGTAGCCGTGAAAAGGCGTCGACATAACGGCAATGCCGCCAGGCTTCACCAGATCATACATGGTGGCCGAGAAAGCCTTGGGATCATAGACATGTTCCACCACTTCAAGGCTGATCACCGCATCGAAGGTCCCATACCGGCTGGAAAGATCTTCGTAGCCGGAACCGATTTCCAGCGGAAGATCGGGGTGGGCCGTTCTCGCTTTGGCGATGCCGTCCTTCGAGGGATCGACGCCGACGACGTCATACCCTTTTTCCGCAAGCACGGCTGCAGCACCGCCGGTGCCGCAGCCGAGGTCGAAGACCGCTGTTTCTTTTGCCTCCTGGAAACTGTTCTCGAGAACATCGACAACGGCCGGCAGAATATAGGAATGGGCAGTCGCCGGCTTGGCGTGTACATAGGTAGTAGCGTCCAGTTCGATAGACATTTTACCTCCTGAAAACCTGAAAGAAGTGAGCCGCCAATGGTACGGCGGACTTTGACGGGAGTGTGGTGTCGTTGTGGTATTAAGGTGATTAACGCCGAAGGTGTTCGCGGCCTGAAGCTGATTGACAGGGTGCCCTGAAGATGCTGAAAACGGCCCGCATTCATATTACCGCATTCTCGTGGTTCAAAGTGCCGCTGCATCCGGCTCCGCACGCATCGACCATTTAAACTAAATAACGCGATGAAATACCCTTTGAAGGTGCATCGCAAATAAATCCTATAGTTCTTTTTGGTACTGCCTCAGTTGGGAGAGGTGGTATTTGTTGCATTTTGTTAAGGTTATACCCAGTTTGGAAGTTAACAGCCCATTTTTGGATTGAAAAAAACCTGAAGCCGCTTCGCATTCTCGTGAATATGTGTAGATTAACATTTATCCCTGTCACAGATAGCCTAGTCGAGCATGGCGCATATGAAGCACAATCTAACTTGCAGGCAGAGCCTCGCCAGCGCGTTCCAGGCTCTGTCGGACGAGGCCCTCAAAGCCGGCTGGTCGGAAGGCGATGTCGCCCTCGCGCTTGCTGAACTCGCCGAGGAGCGGGTGATCGAGGTTACCGCCAAGGTGATAACGGAAGGCTTCATTCCTCAGCTCGTCGCGGCCGGCGGTGGACGCAACAGCTAACGATCTTACACCAGCAATCCTGCCGCTTTCGCTGCCGTGATGAAGGAAGCCTGTGCTGCGCGCGGGCTGCGCAGTCCGTCGAGCGCATCCAGGCAGTGCTGGCGCGCAACGCGATAATCGCGCCCACGCTTGCTCGGCCACCGCTTCAGATATTCGACGGCTTCCCAGACGGTCGAAACGATCAGGCTGCTGTTTGGAGAAATGACCCTGACGGGGAGGGAAAGCGTTTTTCACTCACGTCTGCACTCACTGATTCCTGCTACCAAACGCGGCCAGAACGCGCGTGATAGAATTTTGTTCCATAATTTTGTTCCACAGAAATTTGCGCAGTTGCTAAACTTCAGACCCTCGCGCATAATGATTTTATGGTCGGTTGCGGAGGGCGGCTGGCGATGCAAGCGTGGATGCGTTTGCCCTCGGAGGAGATGCGGCGTGATGTTACGATCATCAATTCATCCGCATGATTTACCGCTGTTTTCGGAAGATCTCGATCTGCTTTCGCAAGTGCTCGACAAGGTCTGCGACGAACGCGGCCTCGCCAGGACGACGCCGGAGGCCGAGCGGATCGGTGCGGTCATCATTCAGCTCTACAGGCAAGGCGTGAAGGATGGCGGCAAACTCGCCGACCTTGCAAAAACCTATCTATAAAGATCAGATCTGCTCGATCGAGACACCGTTCTTACCGATGCTCATCTCGATCCCCTGCGGCTTGCTTTCCTCGTGGAAGATATAGGCGCCGAGGCCGATGACGGCGACGACAAGAACGCCGATGATGACGTAGAGACCATTGCTGCGGTTCAAGAGACTGCCCCCGATATGTTATAGGCCCCGATATGTTATGGGACAGCGAAACGCCCGGGCAAGCGATTGGTTCCGTCAGTCGTCGTTGGCGGCGTTGAGGTTTTCCGGCCGGATGCCGTCATCGCTGGAGGTGCGCGCGCGTAACCGGATGCCGGGGCCGCCTTCATCCTGATTGCCGCTGGACAGGAAGATGATGCCGTTCGCCTCGAGAGTGCTGCGCACATCGAACAGCGCGTGCGGCTCGCCCGCGAATTCACCGTTTTCCAGCGCCATTACAGTCTCGACCGGCAGGCCGCTGGCGGCGGCGAGCTCTTCGATGCTCATTCCAATCATGGCGCGCGCGCCGCGTATCTGCGTTGCTGTTATCATGGCGGAAAATCTAGCGCATTTCCAGCGCTTCTCAAGTGGCGACACTGCACGTTGGCCCTGCGGCATGCGCTCTTCAAACTTCCCTCAATTTGACACCAAATAGATCGTCATGCATGCGCTCGACCGCGATCCCCATTCCTCCCATCAGGGCGGCGCGGTTCCCAAAGCGACTGATCTCGATGCGCGGCGGATAAGGCGTGCAACGCGGCAGGAAACTGCGGATGGCGTTTACGAGTTCCGGTCTTGCGCCGATGCTGCCGCCGGTGATCACCAGTTCAGGATCGAGAGCCGCTCCGATTGCAGCGATAGCGACTGCGACCAGCCTTGCCGTCTCTTCGATGGCAGCCGCGGCGCTTGTTTCTCCTGCATTAAACGCGGCGAAGAGATCGGCCACTGTGGATGCGTTACGCCCGCCGAAACCGACGTAGCGGCGCAACATCGCGACGCTGCCGACCGCACTCTCAAAGGTTCCAAGCGTAAATCCGCCAGGATCAAAAGCATCTCCGCCGATCGGAAGGTAGGCGATTTCGCCGGCCGCCCCACGCGCGCCGCGCAACAGAGTTCCGTTGGCGATGATGCCCATGCCGACGCCCGTTCCGAGAGCAACGAATGCAAAATTGCTGGTTTCGATACCGTGTCCCCGCCATCTCTCCCCTTGCGCGGCCAGGTTGACGTCATTTTCAACGATCACCGGTATACCTATTCTGTCGCTGAGGACTTGCCGCAGATTTATTGCGTCGATGCCGGGGATGCTTGGCGCTACGTTGATATGCCCGGTGGCCGGATCGAGCACGCCGGGACTGCCTAGAACGACGAGACGGAGTTTGTCGGCAGTCGTCCCGGCCGCAAACGCGAGTTCTACGATAAGATCGCTGAACTGATTGACGAGATGCATTCCGCCGCGCGGGTCGGTGGATACTTCGGTTTCAGCAACCACGTTCCCCAACAGATCGCAAACAGCCGCAGCAATCTTGGTGCTCCCGAGGTCGATAGAGACGGCCAGTCCCGCCCTGGCATTGATTTCATAGGTGATCGCATTCCGGCCCGGGCGACCATCAGTCTGCCCGACTGGTTTCAGCCATCCGTCATCCTCAAGGTCGCGCACGACATCCGAAATCGTCTGCTTTGACAAGCCGGTTAGCTTGGCAATATCGGCGCGAGAGATCGACCCGTTCGCGAACACGGTTCGGATGACGGCATTGGTTGAAATTTTTCGTGCGATCGGGGTCTGTGCGACAGAAGATATCATTGCCATCCGGCTAGATCAGGTCAATTAGTTCGGAGCGCATACTTAATGGGCGCGATATTAAGTCACAACTATCGCGACTAACCGGAATTCAATACATCGAAGCAAGGCAATTTGTCTATGTCCTTGACAAATGAGAGGCCAGCTGTAGGCTTGAATTAACGTGCGATGAAAATGCGCGATGAAATAAAGAGGGTCGATCAGAAGTATGTGCCATACCTATCGTCCGGTTAGCCGTGCGCCTGCCAAGATCGCCCAAAGAGGAACTGGCCTGGTCTTGACCGGCTATTTCCTTTTTCGCGTCCCGCGGACTCCTTGAACCTAGCTGCCGAGGATTTGCTCATGATGAAGCCCTCGACTGATGGACAGCTTTTCGCCGAGCAGCCTGTTTTACTGCCAATAGTATCACGCCTTCATGCCGACGTTCATCCGAATGGGCACACTGATCTCGCCTTGTGGGGAGCAGGCAGTTTCGGGCGTGTGAGATTTTCTCCAATCAAGGGTGCTTATACCCGGGAGACAGGGCCTTTCCGTGGCTCGGAGAAACCAGGAAATGCTTCAACCCGATCCCTCATCGATCCGCATTGCGAAGGCGACGGAGCCATCCTGCTCGAATTCGGAAAAGCCGAGGCGACGGTAGAAACCCCTGGCGCGTTCGTTGTTTGGGTCGACCCCGAGATGCACGGCTCCGACCCCCTGGTTTCGAAGCGCTTGAAGCTCCGTGGCGATCATCCTGCGCCCCCAACCGCTTGCCTGAAGTCCGGGAAGGATGTTGATGTGGAGATGCGCGGGGTACTGGTCTTGCAGCCACACCGTTCCGCTGCGCGGATTTTGAATTCGTTCCATCACGTCGGCGTCGCGCGGACGGGTGGGTGCCAGTCCCGCAATCTGCTGGCGGACGAACGGCCACCAGTTTGTCTGCAAGTCTCTGTCGAACCTGCTGGTGTCCGGCACCCCTACGACATAGCCGGCTGGCCGGCCGTTCTGAACGAGAACAAAGGCAAAGTCTTTGGCGAATTTGAGGTAGGGTACCGACCACACATAGCCGGGCAGATGCGGGTCGCTATAAAGCGCGCTGGCATCCTCACCGCCATTCGCGGTTTTCAGGCAGATGTCGAAAAAGGCGTCCATATCCGCTTCAATCGCGGGGCGGATGAAGCAACTGGTGTCCATCACTTTGCCACCTCCTGCGTGGCGCTTTGTCATTTTGGGTCGGGAGAGGAGCGGATGCATTGACGATTACCTCAGAATCGCCAGCCAGGCAAAGCTCTGGGGGAAGAAAACGTTCGGCCTGTGCTTGGCGCAAGGCCTGAACGGGGAGTGGAAAATAAACCAGATAAGGTGGAGCAGATGAAAAGAACCGTGAAATCGATCAGCATACTGCCGGCATACCGATTGAAAGCAGCTGTCGCGCTTGCTGGCGCGGCGCTTTTGAGTTTTGGCCTTTTTTCGACAGCCGCGCGCGCTGACGACCTGGCAGTGTGGGACGACCAAACCTATGAAGGCCAGAGTGCGGTCATAGAGCAGCTCAACAAGGAGTTCGAAGCTGCCCATCCCGGCGTCACGATCAAGCGCACCGCCCGCACCTTTGATGACATGAAGTTGACGCTGAAGCTTGCAGTTTCGGCAGGTGATGGCCCTGTCATCACGAAAGTCAATCAGGGTGCGGGTGACATGGGGGCGATGGTCAAGGAAGGATTGCTCCTGCCGGTCGACGACTACATCAAAAAATATGGCTGGGATAAGCGCCAGTCGGATTCCGTGCTTGCCAGAGACCGCTGGGAAGATGGAAAATTTGGGGTCGGTAAGACCTACGGCATATCAGGCCTCGGCGAGATCGTTGGCCTCTACTACAATAAAAAGATCCTCGCCGATGCGGGAGTAGCGCTGCCGCAAACCTTCGAGGAGCTGCTGGCCGGTCTTGATAAGCTGAAGGAAAAAGGCGTCCCACCCTTCATGATGGGCTCGGCAAAGCAGCATCTGGCCCTGCACATGATCGGCGCCATCGAGCAAGCGCATATCGATGCAAGCAATCGTGCCGAGCTTGACGATCTAATTTACGGCCGGGGCGGCTCCTGGAACACCAAGGGGAACATCGAATCCGCCAAACTCGTGCAGCAATGGGCACAGGGCGGTTATTTTTTCCCCGGTTTCGAAGGTATCTCGGGTGACGACGCCGTCCAGCTTTTCATTTCCGGGCAGGGTGCGTTTCTGATCTCCGGGACCTGGTATTTCGGTGACATGCAACACAATCCGGATATCGGCTTCATGGCCATTCCCGCCCCGAAAGGTATTTCCAAGCCGATGAGTGTTGGGGGCGTGGATCTTGCCTGGGCGATAACGAGCCTTGCCAAAACGAAGCCGACACAGGACGTAGCCGGCGCATACATCGATTATATGGTTTCGGAAAAGGCTGCTGAAACCTGGGCCAATGCTGGCTATCTTCCTGCAACGTCGCTCGCGGCTGACGCCAAGCCAAAGCTCACGCCGCTCCTCAGCTCCGGCATCGAAATGTGGAAGACACTCAACGCAAACGATGCTCTCGGCCATTACCCCGACTGGTCGAGCCCGACGATGCTGAAGACAATAGATGACAACACGCCGCTTCTTCTGTCCGGCAGTATCACGCCCGAAGCCTTTGTCGATGCTATGGACAAGGATTATCAGGCGTACCTGAAGGATAAGAAATAAAGATTGCGGGCGCTGGTCACGGCCGTCCCCTGCGGTCGTGACCTCAGTCTCGTCGATCCAAATAAATGAGCACTGCGATCGGCTTGCTGCGCGATGACCACAGCTAGGTTTATGGAGTAATGGATGAAACGCTCCGCACTTGATGGCTCGCAACAGACCAATTTTATCTATTTATTGCCTGGATTGCTGTTCTACGCGGCTTTTGTCTTTGGACCGATCATCGCGGCTTTGGGTTTGAGCCTGACCAGCTGGGACGGCCTGAGCATGCCCAAGTGGGTTGGTCTCGGCAATTACGTCGATCTATTTTCTGACAGCCGTTTTTATATTGCCTTGCGCAACAATGCCGAGCTTATGATCTTCTACTGTGTCCTGCCGCTCGTGCTCGGCATAACTCTTGCTGCTTGCGTCTGGAATCTGAAGCAGCGCGAACAACTTGCGCTCCGGACCTTCCTGTTCCTGCCTTATATCATGCCGACCGCCGTGTTGGGCATCATCTGGGCATGGCTCTACAATCCTGCATTTGGCCCTTTCAATCAGTTTCTGAGAGCCGTGGGCTTAGGTGCCTTCGCACTCCCGTGGCTGGGAGATTTCAATTTTGTGCTTCCCGCGGTCGGGATCGTTGCCACCTGGTATTTCTTCGGTTTTTGCATGGTCATCTTCCTGACCGGAATTCAGCGCATCGACCCGTCTCTTTTCGACGCTGCCAAGGTCGATGGCGCTTCGGCGCGAAAAACCTTTTTCTGGATAACGCTGCCGCTTCTCTTGCCTGAAATAAGGGTGGTTTTGCTCCTGACGGTCATAGCGTCAATCAAAAGCTTCGACCTGATTTTTACAATGACCAGGGGCGGACCCGCCAACGCGACACTCGTGCCGAACATCTACATGTATCAGCTCGGCTTCGAGCTTAATCGGTTCGGCGCTGCGGCGGCCATCGCCATTGTCGGCGCGATACTCACATTCATCATCAACTATGCAATTCACCGATTTGTGGGATCGCAGAACAAAGGACGGGCTTGATGAGCCGTTGGTCTAACTTCTCCGCCGGTACGCTATTCCTTCGCCTTGTGCTCTGGCTTCTTGCTTTCGTAACGATCACGCCGTTCCTGCTTCTGCTTCTGACCTCGATAAAGAGCAAGGCCGACGTTCTGCAGGGTGCATTCGCGCTGCCGGCATATCCACATTTCGAAAATTACGTCGCTGCTTGGAATGCCGGACATTTCAACATTTATTTCTGGAATTCGATCATCGTTGTCATACCCGTCGTTGCTGCAAGCGTCTTTTTAGGCCTGCTGACTGGTTTTGCCTTCGCCTACCTGTCGTTCCCGTTCCGGCGCACGCTGTTCGCTATCCTGACGCTCGGCATGATGGTGCCGGCGGAAGCCTTCATCATCCCGCTTTATTATGAAATGCGGTATCTGGGATTGATCAATACCTATGCGGCTCTGATTTTGCCGCAGATCGCGATGTCGATACCGTTCTCGACGATCTTCCTCGCCAGCGCGATGCAGCAACTGCCGGAAGAAGTTCTCGAAGCGGCGGTTCTCGATGGCGCCGGACGCTTCTATATCCTGCGCAAGATCGTCGTCCCACTCATGGTGCCGGCAATGTCGACACTGGCGCTGTTCCTGTTCATATGGACCTGGAACGAGTTTCTGATTCCGTTCATCCTGGTCAACGACGACGACTATCGGACGCTGCCCCTCGGCATGCTGTTTTTCCAAGGGCGTTATACCGTCAACACGCCGGTTCTGACCGCCGGCGCGGTGATCGTCATCTTCCCGCTCATCGTGACTTATCTCGTTTTCCAGCGGCGGTTCATTGCCGGCTTGACGGCAGGAGCGACGAAATAGACAGCCGCCCATTGACGGCAAGACCTCACGCCGCCTCGCGGCGTCTTCGTTCACGCTTGTGGCGCACTTCCAGCGCCGCGCAGCCCCAGACCGTGCCGAGCAGCAGATAGACATGGCGCCAGTGGTCGATATCGATGACGTTGCCGATTGCCGCATGGCCGAGAACCGAGATCCAGGCGATCATCAGGAAGGGCTGCCACGGCCGGTCGAGCAGCAGATTCCGGAAACCGAGAGCCAGCGTCCAGAGAAGCATGCCGACATAGCTGACGAAGCCGAGCCAGCCATAGGAGGTGAGCGACTTCAGCCAGATATTGTGCTCGTCCTCGGGAAACATCGTGCCGAACACCAGCGGGCCGATGCCGAGCGGGCGCTCCATCATCATGGTGAAGCCGATCCGGTGGCGCTCGAAGCGGCCGAGATGTTCGCCGTCATATTGCTGTACCAGCTGGGCGCGTGCCGAAAACAGTTCGGCGACCTTCGGGATCTGCAGCGCCACCAGCAGCGATGCGATCAGCATGATGATCGCCGCCAGCGACAAGACCAGGACGCGCAAGCGAAAGGCGCCGCTGCGCTCCTTCAGCAGCATGATGAAGATCAACAGCACCACGCCGAGCGCGAAGAGCCCCCAGGCGGCGCGGGAAAAGGAGAGGAAAATGCCGAGCGCAAGCACGAGCAGGGCGGCGGCCTTCAGCGGCGATTTCTTCAGGTCGCCGACCAGGATACCGTGGACGAGATAGAGCGATGGCGGCACCAGGAAGGGCCCGAAGACGTTGGGATCCTGGAAGGCGCCCTTGGCACGGTCATAGAGCGTGAAGATTTCCGCACCCGGAAAGGCGTGGAAATAGCCGAGTATGCCGAGCGCGGAGGTGGCGACGGCTGCAAAGGTCCAGGCATTGAAGATCAGCGGCAGCCGCTTGTGGCTGTCCTCGATGATTGCCGCGTAGAAGACCGCCGTCAGCGCCAGGAAGGTCGACACCGCGATATACATCGGCGCCGTTGCCAGGTCCTTCATCTGCGTCAGCGACAGCATGCCGCCGATATTGAAGGTCAGCAACAAGGCGAGCAGCGGCGCCACGCTGCGCGAAATCCTGAGGCCCAGGATGAACCAGAGGCCGCTCAGCCCCGCCACCCAGAGTTCATAGGGTGCCGGCTCGTCGATCACGAAACCGGAAAGGAAGACGCCGAAGGCGACGAAGGCCGAGCCGATCAGGCGCAGCGTCATCCGCTGCGGTTGGGCGACACGGGGATATGTCGCCTCCATCGCGCTCAATAGGCGTTTTCCGTGTTGAGCAGTCGGATCGGCGTCAGGAACAAGATCTTGAGATCGAACCAGAGCGACCAGTTCTCGATGTAGTAGAGGTCGTAGGCCGTGCGGAACTTGATCTTCTCGTCATTGTCCACTTCGCCGCGCCAGCCGTTGATCTGCGCCCAACCGGTGACGCCGGGCTTGACGCGATGGCGGGCGAAATAACCCTCGACGACATCGGCGAAGGCGCGATCGCGCGCCTGGGCGAGAACGGCATGCGGGCGTGGGCCGACCAGCGAGAGATCGCCTCTCAAAACGTTGAAAAGCTGCGGCAATTCGTCGATCGAGGTCTTGCGGATGAAGCGGCCGACGCGGGTGACGCGTGGATCGCCCTTGGTTACCGCGGCCTTGCCGGTGGGGTCGGCCATGTTGGTGTACATCGAGCGGAACTTGAAGACGTTGATGATTTCGTTGTTGAAGCCGTGGCGCTTCTGCATGAAGAAGACCGGGCCTTCGGAAGTCGCCTTAATGGCGATCGCGGTGGCGATCATCAGCGGCCAGAGCAGTGCGAGCGCGACCAAAGTGAAGAAGATGTCGAAGCCGCGCTTGGCGACGGAATCCCAGTCGCGGATCGGTTTTTTGAAAATATCGAGCATCGGCACCGAGCCGACATGCGAATAGGCGCGCGGCCGGAAGCGCAGCCGATTGGCATGCGCGGCAAGGCGGATATCGACCGGCAGAACCCAGAGCTTCTTCAAAAGGTCGTAGATACGGGCCTCGGCCGACAGCGGCAGGGCGATGATCAGCATGTCGATGCGCGTCAGCCGCACGAATTCGACGAGTTCGGCCACGGTGCCGAGCTTCGGATAACCGGCGACCATGATCGGCGAGCGTTTCTCGCCGCGGTCGTCGAAGATGCCGCAGATACGGATGTCGTTGTCGGCCTGCTGTTCGAGGATGCGGATCAGGTCCTTGGCCGGCTCGCCGCCGCCGACGATGACGGCGCGGCGTTCCATGATGCCGTTGCGCGCCCAGTTGCGGATGCCGTAGGCAACCAGGAAACGCTCGGCCGCAAGGAAGAGCCCGCCTGCGGCGAACCACGGGATATAGGCATCGACCATCGCCCATGTGGTGCCGCGAATGAGCGCGAACAGGCCGACGCTCAGGAGAAGCGCGATCGTCCAGGAGGCGAGGATGCGTGGCATCAGCCGCAGCTTCGCCCGGAGGGCGGGAATGGTGTAGGTGTCGGCAAGCTGCAGGCCGATAACGGTCAGGGCCGAAGCGATCGCCGCCATGCCCGCCCGCATCGAGGTGGAATCGCTGCCGTCACCGGGCCAGAAATAGTGGGAGATCAGGGCGATCGCGAAGAGCGCCAGGAATTCCAGCAGCCGCAATTGGCCGATGATGATCACAGGCGAATTGGTTCCGTCGCGGAACTGCTCGGCGATCTGCCGGGCAAAGGGGTTGATTTCGGTCGGGTCGGAAGGCTTCTCCTGACCCGCGCCGCCGTGCGCCTCGACGTCGGAGACCTGCTTGCGCAGTGCTTCCACGTCGAATTGATCGCCTTTTTCCAGCTTGTTCATGGGGCTTTTCGCTCGTTGTCACCAAGCGAAATACCAGAAAGCCCCTAAGAAATATTTACGAGGCAACGGGCATTGCTTGGCCGGCAGCGGGATTGACGAGCTCATGGTACAATTTCAGGACATCGCGTGCCATGACGGCCGAAGAAAACACCGCCTTCACCGCCTCGGGCTTCGGCATCGTCCTGGCGTGCCAGTCGGGCGTGCTCAGCGTTTCCGCCATGACGCGGGCGAGATCGTCGGAATTGCCGGGCTCCACCAGTGCTGCGCTGTCGGCGCCGAGCACCTCGGGAATGCCGCCGACACGGCTTGCGATGATCGTCTTACCGGCGCCGAGCCCCTCGAGCACGATATAGGGCATGGCTTCGGCGCGCGAGGGAACGACGAGGTTCTGCGCCATGGAGAAGGCTTCGTGGACCCGCATGGCCGGCAGCATGCCGATGCGTTTGCCAAGGCCGCGTTCGACCATCATCTCACGGTAGCGGTCGCGATCCGGCCCGTCGCCAATCATCAGCGCCGACAGCGGCCTGCCGAGCAGCCGTTCGGTCTTGGCGAAGGCATCGACAAACAGATCGGGACCCTTGAGGTCCCGGAGCATTCCGACATAGATGAAATGCACGGCATCCGAGCGAGTCGGGATCGGCTCGAAATCGCGCTCGCCGATGCCGTTGTAGATCAGTCTCGTCTTCGTCCTTGGCCGTCCGACCTTGCGCGCATAGGTGTCGCGCTCATATTCGCAGATGAAGACCAGCGCATCGGTGAAATATTCCTGCAGGCGCTCCATCCGGAGGACGAACTGTCCGCTGAGCGAGGAGCGCGAATAATGCAGGCTTCCGCCATGCGCGGTATAGAGGCGGGCTACGCGATACCTGTTCACCCGCAACACTGAGCCGGCAAGTCGCGCGAGCACGCCGCCTTTGGCGCCGTGTCCGTGCAGCACATCCGGCCGCAAACTTTTGATTTTCTTGTATGTATCCCACATCGTCGCAATATCGGACGGGCTGATCGAGCGCCGGATCGGCACGCGCGTCAGGCCGAGCGAGAGATAGGGACGGATATCGTCGAACAGGCTGTCCTCGTACTCGCCGCCGGTCGAACTGTCGCAGAGGATGCCGATTTCATGGCCGGCCTTGCTGTGCTCTTCGACGAGATCGCGGACATGGCGGAAAATTCCGCCGATCGGCGACCTGAAGCAATGGAGGATGCGGAGCGGCTGCTGTTTTGCCATCGTTCAGAAAAGCCGTTCGCGAACGTAGATCGTGTCACCCGCGATGATCGGCCCCGATATGTTGATGCGGCCGGTCAGCACCTGTCCGTTGATCTTGCGGGTGACGTCGACCATGCGCTGGTTGGCGCGGCTGGTGAAGCCGCCGGCAACCGCGATGGCATTTTGCACCGTCATGCCGGGAACATAGGCGTACTGGCCGGGCTGGCCGACTTCACCCATGATGAAGACCGAACGGTAGCGATCGACATCGATGGTGACGTCGGGATCGCGAAGATAACCCTGTTGCAGTTTCTGGGCGATCTGTCCCGAGAGCTGCTGCAGGGTTCGACCGCGGGCAGGGACCTGACCGATGAGCGGGAAGGCGACATAGCCGGCCTGGTCCACCGTATAGGTATTGGTCAGGCTCTGCTGGTCGAAGACGGTAATGCGCAGCCGATCGCCGCTGTCCAGCGTATAGGGCTGGATCGTGGCCTCGTTGAAGGCCTTCGGCGCAGGCCTGTATGTCGTGCAGCCGCTCAGTGCTGCCGTCATGGCTGCAAGGCTCAGGGCCAAAAGAATCTTGGGCTGGACGACAGACATCCGCTTGTGCTCACAAAAATGAACTCGGTGCAGTCGTTATCGATCCGTTAGGGTTAATGCCCGGTAAAGGGCGCTCGCAATTTCCCGGTATCCTTCATCGATCATCGCTCATTTCTCGGCGAGATCGCCATTAACCGTTGAGTTACCACGATCGTTTACGCTTGCGGCACCTTTGTTGTGGAGTAAGAGCATGTCCGGCGTAGCTCGTGATCAGGATGTGGACATCGACCTCGGCCAGTTGGTCCGTGCAGTCTGGGCGCGCCGTCTGCGGATTTTGGCAATCACCCTCGTGGGGGCGGGCGTCGCCTTTGCCGGCGCCAAGATCATGTCGCCGCAATATCGTAGCGAAACGCGCATCCTCATCGAACCCCGTGCGCCGGCCTTTGCCAGCACGCAGCAGGCCAATGACGCCAGCGCCGGTCCGCTGATGGATGAACTGAACATCGCCAGCCAGGTGCAACTTCTACAATCGGCCGATCTCCTCAAGAAGGTCATCAACGATCTGAAGCTTTATAACCTGCCGGAATTCGACGATGCCGCCAGCG
>NZ_VSZV01000171.1:0-9608 GCF_008919455.1 Rhizobium sp. PEPV16 | reverse complement strand
AGACGGGAAAGTGGCCTGAAGGATCGCTGATCGTAAAAGAGTTCACCTTTACCAGCGTTGACGAAAAAAACTGCGATGGCCCGCCTGCGTATCTGTGTAACGCCTGGTTCGGCAAAGTGATTTTTCAACACGGTTTTACGGGTATCGCTCTCATGCTCAAGGACAGCAAGCGGTACCCTGAGGACGCGGGAGGCTGGGCATATTTCACGTTTGGCCATCAGGAGCCCCCATATCAGAAGGTTGCAACGAAGCATTCGAAGGAGCGGTGCGCGCAATGTCATATCGACCGCGCAGGCGCAGAACAGGACTACGTGTTTTCCGTAAGCCAGTCCGGTTTAAGCCGGGAAGGGGATGACGCGAGACACAATCTTGAGGCTGCTTTTCCTAACTGACGACGAGGCCGATAGGCCGGCAAGAGGGAAATTTGATAAATGCTCTGTCGATCAGGACAGAGCGTTTGGGGGCTGACTACAAGCATTGGCTAGATGTTTGATCCCGGATTTTGATGGTGCAATCTTCTCGCAAGCCTGGAGAGATTCGCTATGGGACAAATTCTACATGGGAGCGCCCGCACGACAGAGGCGGTCCGTCGAGCGATACAGCATAGTCAAGAGAGCTTGAGAGCACTTTCGAAGCGCTACGGGATCAATCAGAAGACGGTCGCCAAGCGGAAGAAACGGACTTCGATCGCCGATCTTCCGACTGGGCCGAAAGAGCCGAAGTCCACCGTTCTGTCGACCGAAGATGAAGCGATCATCATCGCCTTCCGCCGGCATACGCTGTTGCCGCTAGACGACTGCCTCTACAGTCTGCAGGCAACGATTCCTCACCTTACACGATCGTCGCTGCATCGATGCCTTCAGCGACATGGCATCAGTCGCCTGATCGATATCGACGGTGACAAGCCGGCGAAGAAGAAATTCAAAGCCTACCCTATCGGCTACTTTCACATCGATATTGCCCAGGTTCAGACTGCCGAAGGCAAGCTCCAGCTCTTCGTTGCCATTGATCGGACATCCAAATTCGCTTTCGCCCACCTCGAGGAAAGCGCCAACATCCATACCGCTGCGGCTTTCCTGAAGGCCCTGGTCGAGGCCGTCCCCTACAAAATTCATACCGTCCTGACGGACAACGGCATCCAGTTTTGCGATCTGCCTTCTCGCCGCAATGGACCCACGGCAAGGCTGCGCATGCATATGTTCGATCGTACATGCCGAACACATGGCATCGAACACCGACTGACCAAACCCAATCACCCCTGGACCAACGGTCAGGTCGAAAGAATGAACCGGACAATCAAGGAAGCCACCGTCAAACGCTATCATTACGACAGTCACGACCAACTCACCCGGCATCTCACCGACTTCCTCGCCGCCTACAATTTCGGCCGCCGCTTGAAGACCCTCAAAGGCCTCACGCCATACGAATTCATCTGTAGACAATGGACTTCAGAGCCGAAAAAGTTCCGCCTCAATCCAATCCATCAATTCCCGGGACTAAACAGCTAGATGCTTTGTTTGGGCTTGAGGCTTCGCCGTCCACGTCCGTATCTCACTAGCAACTTAGTTTCCGTTTTTCACGATCTTCAATGCAGGTTGAAGCGCGGTACGGTCAGCAGCAGAACGCCAATCGCGGCGAGCACAATGCCATAGGCGAGGAAAGCCAATGGGCTGCCGGAAGGAATCCCCTGCAGGATCAGGCTGTCGTTGCCGCCGGGCACCAACGCGCTCCCGCCACCCATCAACATCCCACCCGCGAATCGGTCCCGCACGGCAGCGAGCTTGGGCCATGCCAGCCGGAACCGTCCCCGCACGACACCGTTTGCAATGCTGCCAGAAACAAGGCCCACCAGACTCAGCCCGGTCAACCAATCCGACGTCCCGATGATTCTCAATGCCAGCATCCATGGCCACGGCTGATGCAGGGCTCCAACGAATGCGCCAATGATCCCAATAATGGCCATCAGTAGGGAAAGCTTCAACACAGCGCCAATGGGCCTTCGCCAGAAGGGAAACCGCGCGACTATGAGGAGCGGCAGGCCGACGAGGACAATGAGCAAGGCATTGTCCGGAACAGGACTCTGTTCCGGTAAAGTAGTGCGGCCCTGCCCGAGCGCATCGAGAATACGGAACGCGAGGTATGCCCCGGCTCCGGTCAGCAGAAATTCGGCCCGCCCTTCGCCGAGACGGGCAACAGAGCCAAAGGCGCAGCCGCCGTTCATCGTCGCGCCCGCACCGAACAGGGCCGCGCCAAGACACAACCACCCTACGGGCTCCCATTGAGGAACCGCCATCTCCGGTGTCAGTAGCCACGCGACCACCAACGCCCAAAGACCGCACTCGAGAAATCCGAGAAGCCCGTCGGCTCTTCGCTCGCGGATCAGTTCAGACATTGCCCGAACGGCACAGGTGGTCCCATGCTGGATTGCAACGCCCAGTGCGAACGCTGCCACGAACAGAAGAGCCGCGAGTGCCGGAATGGAAAGTCCATCAAGGAGGCTCATCGCGGATCCATAATTTGCGTTATGATGACCGAAGACGCCTCAAGGGTCCTGTGAACCGGACAGCGGTCGGCGATGCGAAGTAAATCGGCGGCCATGGCATTGTCGACACCGCCCCGGATACGAATACGACGCTCGAAACGGTCGACTCTGGGTCCAACCAGGTTTTTGTCGATACATTCTACGCAGTCGGACACGTGGACTTTTGTATGATCGACTTCGACCGAGATCTGATCAAGCTTCAATTCTCTTTTCTCCGCGTACATTCGCAACGTTATCGAAGTACAGGCGCCAAGCGCGATTGCGAGAAAATCGTAAGGGGTGGGTCCGGTATCCGTGCCACCGTCGCCGCTAGGTTCGTCGGCCATCAGCCGATGCCCATGAGCGTCCACCCTCTGCTGGTATCGACCATGCCCGGTTTCGGTGACGAGGATCGGACCGGAATCACGCGTGCTTGGATCCTTTGCCGCGCTGCCGATGTAGCGCGATGACCAGCCCGCAATCACGCTGGCGGCATACTCGGCATCCTGGGCGCGGGTCAGAAGATGATCCGCACCGTCGAGGAAGACGAAGCTTTTGGGGTGTTTCGCTGCCGCAAAAATCAACGCGGCGTTTTCAATTCCGACGGTGTTGTCGAGCGGCGCATGCAGGATAAGAAGCGGCTTGCGGAGAGCCGCGATCCGCATGGATAAATTGGCGGTCCTGGCATCCTCTATAAACTGCCTTTCGATCGTGAATTCGCGTCCATGCAACGAAACTGTCGCTTCGCCTTTTGCCTCGATCTCCGCCAGGTCCGCTCCGAAATTGTGCAAGACGTGAGCGACGTCTGCCGGAGCGCCGATGGTCACCACAGCCTCAATACTTGGGATAGAGGATGCTGCAGCCAAAACTGCGACGCCTCCAAGCGAGTGACCGATGATCAGGCGGGGCGCCTTGCGGACCTCAGCCAGGTGGGCTGCAGCTCGCTTAAGGTCCTCGATATTGGATGAGAAGTTCGTTGACGCGAACTCACCATCCGAGGCCCCAAGACCTGTAAAATCGAACCGCATGAGAGCGATTCCGTGCCGTGCAAGGCCGGCGGATATCCGGCGTACAGCCATCAAATCCTCCGAGCAGGTGAAGCAGTGGGCGAAAAGAGCATAGCCGCGGATCTCTCCGTCCGGCATGTCGAGCCGGGCGGCAAGAAAGCCGCCTGCGTGCCCAACGAATTCCAGTTTCTCGGTTTTCATTCTGGTTATCCTTAGATAAATCAGGCTATTCGGGGCATGTGATTTACCCGGCCCCGTGAGGGGTTCTAGAGCGATGAAAGAAGACCAAGCGTTTCGTCCAGCAGTCCCCGTCTGTCCAGGGAGAGGTGATCGTCATGGCCTCCGACGTGTTCTTTGCCGAGGAAGTTTGAGGCACGGTTGTGCGCTCGGAGCGATCGATCATCTACTTTCGCAAGACCTGATTTCTGGAAGTCTCGATCAACTCACGCCCTTCTGACGCAGCAGCGCTTTGGCCGCTTTACAACAAGGACAGAGTTCCTTTGTGTGGTTCAGGACGTGGGTCATGAACCCATTGCTTGATAGTCGCGATCGATCAGGCGTGGGAAATCTGGGCCTTGGCACGTGTGAGACTTTCGCCAAAAATGACGATGCTTACGCCAAGAAGCGACGCGTCTTTGAGCAGGAACTGGCCAACAGGATTGATCCAGGGGAAGCCGCCAAGTTCGGCGTACCAGATCGGTAGCGCGAACATCACCGAAACCGTGGTGAGAAACGTGAGCGAGCCAATCGCACCACCGAGTACCCCGGCGCGTGCCGACCAGGGCGATGCGATCAGGAGGATTGCAGTGAAGATTTCTGCAGTACCCAGAAGCGCCGTAGCGCCGACTTCTCCGAAGGCGGGATAGAGCCATGACAGCCATGGGGTGTTTGTGATGAGAGGCTTGAGCGCATCGACTTCAATCTGGGTGAATTTGAGAAGGCCGATCAGCAGAAGTGGCAAGACCACCCCCGCGAGTGCGACGCCACGGCCAATCCTCGTTATCGTGGCGGCGGGTGCAATGCGATCCAGGCCTGTGATAGCGCGATCGGCGACGGATGTGATGTTCTGTGTCATTTCTTTCTCCTTTTTGCGATTTGTATGCGCCAAACATATATTATTTTCGCTTGATGTCTATGCGTGACGCATATATATTTTCGAAATGGATGAGAAAAAAACAGAGAACGTGATCGGCGCAATGGTTCTAGGCCTGGCAGACGCCGTTCTAAGAGACACAGAAAACCAGGCTCCGGAGAAAGGGCAGGCCGCGGCGGCAATTGCTCTTCTACGGCATGAGCCCGGGATGCCTATCGAGCAAATGCGACGCGCTTTGGGACTTTCCCACTCCGCCACGGTCCGCCTCATTGATCGGCTTGTGACCGATGACTTGGTCGTAAGACGACCGAGCGCGACCGATCGGCGAGCCGTCGCCCTGCATTTGACGCAAGCGGGTGACACAAGATGTGACGCAATCCTGTCTTCTCGCTTCGAGCGTATAGCTAGAGCTTTACAGGGCTTGGTTCCCGCTGAAAGAGAGACGTACAGGCTGCTCACCGAGAAGCTGCTGTCGAATTTCGTCGAAGATCTTGATCACGCGTATTCAGTATGTCGTTTGTGCGATCTCAGCGCTTGCCCGGACTGCCCGGTAGCGTGTTCTCTCCGAAATAAAGTGTGAGCTAGGTGCTGAGGTGTCTAAGCGATTGCCAAGTTTACACTGGTTGCTCATTTCGACAGCTGTGAAGTCGAGGACTGGTTGCGCAACATGCGAATGCTGCATCGCAGACTGCGATATTCGCATGTGTAACATTCGCATGCACCGCGTAGTCTGAAGCCAACGGAGGCATAAATGCTCGATATCAGATGGCTGGAAGACCTGGCGGCAATCGCGGAATACCGCAATCTCACCAAGGCAGCGGAAAAACGTAACGTCACACAATCCGGGCTAAGCCGCAGGCTACAATCTCTCGAAAGATGGGTCGGCGCGTTGCTGATCGACAGAAGCAAAAATCCGATCTACCTGACGAAGGCCGGCGAAGAACTGCTGGCGATATCAAGCGATGTCATTGGCCGGTTGAACGGAACCCGCAGGGCGATACGCGACGAAGCCGACAAAAAGCTGGCAGCCGTGCGGTTCGCCGCGCCGCATGCCCTTTCCGTCACTTTTTTCCCGAAATGGCTTCCTGTCCTCCAACGTCAGGTCGGACCACTTCCCCTCAACGTTCGATCCGATAGCCTCAGCTGCTGTTGCGATGCCCTTGAAAACGGCGACGTCGATTTCGTCGTATGCTTTATCGATGCTCAAAGTGATCTGAATAACGGGGATGACTCTCTTCCCCTTACCAGATGCGATTCGATACTTGTGGGGAGAGATAGACTCGTTCCGTTATCGGTTCCGGACAGGGCAGGCGAGCCACGCCATCGCCTCACTGGCGACAGCGAAACCGAGGTGCCTTATCTAGGGTATGAGGCGGTGTGCACTCTGGGCCGGGCCGTCGACGGTGTCATCGGACGGAATGGGTCCCTCTCCCGACTACGCCTTATCTTCGAGAATGCGCACGCCGACGGTCTGCGCTCTATGACCCTTCTTGGGATGGGAGTGGCGTGGCTACCTTTGAGCATGACACATAATGACATCCTGAACGGTAAGCTGGTCCGGGCTGGACCGGAGCCCCTGGACGTCAATCTCCAAGTCAGGGTTTTCCGCGCCAACAGGGATCTGCCAAAGCGCTCTGAAGCGGTCTGGCGCGAAAATGTCGGCGCAATCCCTGACGGCGCGGAGTAAAGTTTCAGGGCGGTCCGACACGATGACAGCTGGCGGTCACGCTGTCGGATTTTGACGTATATTGCGAATTAATCCGTGACAGCCGCTTTAACTCGAAGTGCCAACGCCGTGTTTCAACGCCCGGAAAAGGGATGGCAGCGACCCTGAATTGCCGTCATACCCTCCTACGAGATGCGCCATGCTCACGTCAGCCAGCACACCGCGTTCCAGCAGGCCTGCGACGACGCCCGACCTGTCTTCCGGTACATCACCGTGACTGAGCTTGACTGTGAGATCAAAGCTCTCGATCTCCAGCCGATACCCCTGTATCAGCTTGCGCCAGCCCTGCCAAAGGTCGGGTGCCAACTCCTCAGTGCGCCAGCCGCTGTCTGGTTCACTGGCCAAGACCAAGTCTTTGATCTGCGCCTGCAGCGCTAGGTCATCCATAAACTCCAGTCGGCCGTTCATGATCAGGCTGACGTAGTTGTAAGTGGGCGCGGTCCTGCTTCGATCGGAGTCAGGCTGCGGAAAGCTTGAGGTAAACCAACTCGGCGAGATCGCGGCACCAGGACCTTGAACCAAGATTGTGACCGGGACACCGATGTTCATGTCGCCCGCGATGGGGTTGGCTCTCGCCAGATGAAATTCAAGCGCGCCGACCGGAGTTTTATCGTTTCGGAAAGTAAGGGGGGCATGGGCAATGCGCGGTCCCTTGGATCCGTTGACCGAAATGGCCGCGAACGGAAATGTATCCACCAGAGCGCGGACGAGAGCCGGATCCGTGTGTTTATATTCAGCGTAATGCATGCTTCGTCCTCGATAGGGTTTGGCTCGACCGCTCTCAGCGACCATTGGGTACGCAACACGAAATCAGGGTGCTCGGACTTTGTTTAAGCGGTAGATTGCCGGTGAGGTTCAGCAACGCACGATTTCAGCAAAACACACCCTCTTCGTTGTCAATATACAGCGGAATTTAGCCTTCCGTGGTTCGCGACATCCAATGCGGTTCACGCATCGGCTTTTGCCGTTTCCGCATGCAAGCTCATCGCTGTGCGGTTCTTGATCAAGCTTTCGCCCAGCACAGCAAGACTGATCCCAAGAAGGGCAACGTCCTTGATCAAGAATGATCCGACGAAATTAAGGTACGGGGCACCACCCGAGGCGGCTTCCCAGATCGGCAAGGCGAACAACGTCGAAGCAGTCGTTGCAAACGTCAACGCCCCAAGGGCCCCGGCAGCTAGCCCGGCGCGAATCGACCAAAAAGATGCGATAAACAGAACTGCAGTGAAGAGCTCGACGACACCGAGCAGATAGCTGGTGCCGGCGAACCCAAAGACCGAGTAAAGCCATGCTAGCCAGGGCGTGCCGTTGATCAGTGGCTTGAGCGCGTCGATTTCCACTTGGGTAAACTTCAGAATGCCGATGAGGAGAAGAGGCAAGACAACGCCGGTTAGGGAAATGACGCGGCCAGCAGTGAGTGTAAGGCGATCTGCTGGCCGAGCATTCAGATAAGCTGCGGCAGCGGGAGGGGTGTGAACGGTAGACATTTGAAACGATCCTTTCATGGATAAACCCTACGAGGATTTGTATGTGCGACGCATATAAACATGAAGATGGCTTGATGTCTATGCGTGGTGCATATATATTTTGGGCATGAATAAGGGAAAAACCCAAAATGTGTTGGGCGCACTCCCGCTGGCACTATCGGATTCGATGGGTCGATATACGGAGAGCCATGCGCCACAACGGGGCTTGCAGTTCCGTCATAGGCCATGAACTGAGAGGCCGCTGTTTCCCCGTAAGTGGGGAGGCTGCTTCCCTAGTGGTGGCACACCGGCGTTAGGGGCTCAGCGGGTCCAAGGCGGCGGTTCGAAACCAGGCGCACAAATCCGCGCTTGCCCCTGGGCGGCGAGGGCATACGCGCCAATGTGATGTCACCATATTTACAGGTGCCGTGCTATCGTGTTCCAGGCGGAGATTATGAGGGATTTAGGCCGCTTTTGGAATTTAGAAGCCGCCGGTGGCCGGTTCGATTCTCTTCAAGACCAGAGATGCGCTTCGCGGCGCCAACGAGCAGAATTAGCGATTTCTGACAGAAGGCCGATTAACGTCGAGCCGGTTCCGTCCGCTTCGCGCCGCTCAAAGCGGGAAGCGGGCTTGGTCGCAATGGCCCATAGAACCCGTTCCTTCATTATGGCGCCCTCAATGGCTGCGATCGATCCCAGCGGCCACTTTGCCAGGTCGGGTCGAAGATCGATATGTCCCTTGGACCTGACCCAAGATCGCTATGCCTGGCTGCGGCACGCGCTCGCTGCGGCAGTAGATGACAAAGTCGTTAAAGCTCCAGAGCCCTAGCGTACAGGCGGAACATTCGCGTTGATCAATCCAGGTTAGGTCCACGCGGCACGGCAAGCGCCGAAGATACACTACGCCATGGAAGCCGATCGTGCGCATCGTGGCGTACGCATTGCACGTGGTGGAGAGGCTATAGAGTTCCGCATTGATGACGTGGTCCACGAGTCAATGCGGAACCCGAGGATTAGCCGAAGGTTTCTTGGACATGCATTAGGTCGGTGTATTCCCTTACGCTCGCAATCTTTCCATCGCGGATCTTGAACAGAATAAAGTATTCGTTCTCGTAGATCTTGCCGGCCTTCGTGGTTGCCTGCGATCGCGCCTCAGCAGCGATGCTATCTCCTTCGCCGATCAGGTTGATGACTTTCATATCAAGACCGTTCGAATAGGCCGTAAACATGTTGCGGAACATGCTTGCAGCTTCCGTTTTCGTCTTTGTCCCGGCCGACGGAAACAGGTGCGGCTTTCCATTGACCCACCAAGTTGCGTCCTCTGTCATGCCATCAATTAGACCATCAGCATTTGATGTCTTAAAGTGATTACAAAACTCGCGCACGATGCGCTTGTTGTCTTCAACGCTCATATCGTTTTCACCATTGTTGTTGCGGCTGAATGCGCTTCGCGTGACGCGATAAGCCGGCCTGTGCCATTTCGACGTCGACAACTGCGTGACCGTATTCCGGCGGTTGTCGGCCCCGGCGGACTGGTTCAAAGGCCGAACTGCTTCCTGTCGCCGCGCCAGTCGGACGACTTCAGAAACTGCTCCCAGGAAAGCGTCTCCGGATTCAAGCGGCGGCTCCATTCCAGATCGTGTTCCTTGTCGAAGTAGCCGTACTCGACCGCAAATTCGACCATGCCGATCAGTTCATCGACAAGAAGCTCATTGGCGCCGAATGCCGGAAAGTATTTCAGCAGTTCTTCGCGCTTGAAAGCGCTCCGGTATTCTGCCTTGATGCCGGTCACGTG
>NZ_VSZV01000291.1:0-26740 GCF_008919455.1 Rhizobium sp. PEPV16 | reverse complement strand
TGAGGAACAGCGTTTTCAGCTTGGCGAGATCCTCGAACTTGTCGACGCCATTGTCCGGATGGGCGATCAGCACCTGCGGATCCTTTTGGAAGATTGCGGCGACATCGACCAGCGGAATGCCCTGCTCGACGGCGGATATCTCTCCCTGAGGACCGCCCATGTAGAAATCGAGCTTGCCGGAGATCAGCAGCGCGCTGCCTGCAGCATTCGGGCCGCCCTGGACGATGGTGACATCGAGGCCGTATTTTGCATAGGTGCCGTCGGCGACGGCTTGGTAGAAGCCGCCATGTTCCGCCTGGGCAAGCCAGTTCGTCCCATAGCTCACCTGGTCGAGGGCAAGCGCCGGCGAGGCGGCGGCAAGCATCGAAGCGAGGCCGAGGCAGCTCAGGAATTGCGTCTTCGTCTGTGCTTTCAACATGGTCGGCAGTTCCCCTTTTTTTTACCGAGGGAGGCCTTACCCGGCTCCCATTTGAGGGAATTTGAGCCATTGCCATGCGCTTTGAAAAGCATCAAAATTCGTGCGCATTGATGCCTTTTCGGCATCTGTCGGAAAGCTGAAGATAATTTGTGCGCCCTGCGCAAAATTTATGCATCGGAGAGACCATGCTGCACTCCAGACGCCTTCTTTACATTAACGAGATTGCCCGTTGCGGTTCGATCCGCAAGGCGGCTGCGCGCCTCAACGTGGCGTCGTCGGCGGTCAACAGGCAGATTTTGGCGCTGGAAGAGGAGATCGGGGCGCCGCTTTTCGAGCGGCTGCCGCGTGGCTTGCGGCTGACGGCTGCCGGCGAACTCTGCATCGAGCATATCCGGGACGTGCTGAAGAATTACGAGCGCCTGGAGGGGCGCATCCGCAGCCTCAAGATGCAGCAGGCAGGCAAGGTGCGCATGGTGACGACTGTTGGGCTTGCCGCCGGGCCGCTGCCCGAAATCATTGCGCGCTTTCTTTCAGAGCATCCGCGCGTCTTCGTCCAGTTGCGCAACGACACCGGCGGCACGACGGCCAGCCCCGTTGTATCCGGCGAGGTGGATATCGGTCTGGGTTTCAACATCCCCGCCATGCCCGGCATCCGCACGCTCGGAAATTTCGATATCCCGATCGGTGTCGTGCTGCCGCCGGGGCATCACCTGATCGGTCCCGGGCCGATCAACCTCGCCGATGTCACCCAGGAAAAACTCGTTCTGGCGCAGCCGGGCACCAGCCTGCGCGAGGTGATCAACCTTGCTTTTGCGCGTCTGCCCATCTCGGTCGAGCCGGTACTGGAAACCAATGCATCGGAGATGCTGAAACAGCTCGTCAAATGCGGCACCGGGCTGACGCTGCTCAATCCGCTCGACGTCATCACCGAATGCCGGCGCGGTGAACTCGTCTTCCGGCCGATCGCCGAGCCGCATGCGCGTTACCAGCAGATGAAGCTGTTTGCCCGTGCTCGTGCGCCCCTCGACGCGGCCACCAGCCTTTTCGTCGAATATCTGCTCGCCGAACTGCTCGGCCTGGTGCAGGAATTGCAGGCCAAGGGTCATATCCCACCGGATGTGAAACCCGCGGCTGAACCTATTTCACATAGAGATTCGAAAGCGGATAGGCCTTGAGGTCCCGGAGTAGCTCGACGAACCCCTTGACCTGATGGCGGCAGATCGCCTCGCCCCGTTCGGCTGTGGCGATCGAGGCATCGCCGACCACGCCGAAGGGATTGAGGTCATGCGCGATCCAGGCCAGCGAATGCGGCGGCAGAGGCTGAAGAAATTTGGATTGCTCCCGCATCCCCTCGGCCTTCGAAGCGAAGTTCTGCGCCTTGTCCATCCGCACCAGCTCGGGGCGGAAGTGCAGCATCAATGACGTCTCGACATCGCCGCCGTGGATGCCGTATTTGCTCTCGTGATCGCTGACCATGCCTTCCGGGTGACCGAAACGACCCCATTGCGTGGAGACCACCGCCATTTGATGGCGCACGCGCAGTTCGCGCGCGACGATGCTCATGATGTCGACATTGCCGCCGTGGGAATTGACGATCACCATCTTCCGCAGCCCGGCTTCGGCAACCTTTGCGCCGATCGCCGTCCAGACGGGGATGAGCAGCTCGGCACTGAGCGACAGCGTGCCGGGGCCGTAGATGTGTTCGTTGGCCTTGCCGATCTCCTGTGTCGGAAGCACCAGCATGTCCAGATCCTCCGGCCGCTGCCTTTTCAGCTCCGCCAGCATGCCGGTCGCGATCGCGACATCCGTTGCGATCGGCAGATGCGGGCCGTGCTGTTCCGTCGAGGCGATGGGCAGAACGGCAATCGTGGTCTCGGGGGAGAGGCCGGCAAAATCATATGTATTGAGCTCGTTCCAGTAAAACGGCGTGGGCATGCGGTCTTCCCCTTTCGTCACCTGCTTCGATAGGGAGTAGGGAATAATGATGAACCCGAAAAGCATCATTTTTTGCGCATGGCGCTGCTTTTTTTCGCGCGCATCGGCGGGCGTTGCTCCGCTGGCGCTTCCGCGTCCAAGACAACTTCATTGAAGTTGTAGTTCGCGGCATCTTATGACCGCGGCTCGGGGAATTCATGAGCCAGATCGATAACCGTATGCAACGGAAGGGGTCTAATCAGGAGGCGGAGTTGCACTACCTCAGCAGACGGCGTTGACGCGCGCCCATGTCCAACAAGCAAGGTGGAACAGTTCATGCCAAGCCAGACACAACTGGAAATTTCCCGGCGAGACCTACTTATCTCGTCGGCCGCAACGATTGCGGTCACCGGAGCCGTCGCGCCCGCGGCGGCACAGTCCCCAGGAAATGACATGGCCTATACATCGAAAGTTTCCTTCTCAGTTAACGGTGAGAACCGCGGTCTCGAGGTCGACAACAGAACGTCGCTGCTCGACGCACTGCGTGAGCACCTGCATCTCACAGGCACGAAAAAGGGATGCGACCACGGCCAATGCGGCGCATGCACCGTCATGGTCAACGGCCACCGCATCAATTCCTGTCTGACGCTGGCAGTCATGCACGACGGCGATCAAATCACCACGATCGAGGGCCTGGGCCAGCCTGAAAACCTTCATCCGATGCAGGCGGCCTTCGTCAAACATGACGGCTTCCAGTGCGGCTACTGCACGCCGGGACAGATCTGTTCCTCCGTGGCGGTGCTCGAGGAGATCAAGGCGAACATACCGAGCCACGTCACCGGCGATCTTATGGCGCAGGCGGCTGTCACTGCGGCCGAGATCCGCGAACGCATGAGCGGCAATATCTGTCGATGCGGCGCCTATTCCAACATTATCGATGCCATTTCGGAAGTCGCGGGGATCAAAGCATGAGAGCCTTCACCTATGAACGCGCCTCCTCCGTCGAGGCCGCGGCCAAGGCAGCCGCCTCCAATCCAGAAACCAAATTCATCGCCGGCGGCACCAACCTCCTCGACCTGATGAAGCTCGAGATCGAAACGCCGACGCATCTGATCGACGTTAACGGTCTCGGCCTCGACAAGATCGAAACCACGCCGGAGGGTGGTCTGCGCATTGGCGCCCTGGTCCGCAACACCGACCTTGCCGCCCATGAGACCGTTCGCCGTGACTACGGCCTGCTCTCCAGGGCGCTTGTCGCGGGTGCTTCCGGGCAATTGCGCAATAAGGCGACGACGGCCGGCAACCTCCTGCAGCGCACACGCTGTCCCTATTTCTATGACACGAACCAGCCGTGCAACAAGCGGCAGCCCGGCAGCGGCTGTTCCGCCATCGGCGGCTTCAGCCGCCAGCATGCCGTCGTCGGCACCAGCGAAGCTTGCATCGCCACGCATCCGAGTGACATGGCGATCGCCATGCGGGCGCTCGATGCTGTTGTGGAAACGGTCAAGGCCGACGGCAGTCGTCGCGCGATTGCGATCGCCGACTTTCATCGGTTGCCGGGCGACACGCCTGATATCGAAACCGTTCTTGAGCGCGGCGAGTTCATCACGGCGGTCCTGCTGCCGCCCCCGATCGGCGGCAAGCACATCTATCGCAAGGTGAGAGACCGCGCCTCCTATGCCTTCGCGCTGGTCTCGGTCGGAGCCGTGATCCAGCCGGACGGCACAGGACGGGTTGCCGTCGGCGGCGTCGCCCACAAACCGTGGCGCATCGAGGCCGCCGAAGCCGAGCTGCGGAAAGGCGCGCGGGCGGTGGCAGGCGTGCTTCTTGCCGACGCCCGCCCGACCGAACAGAACCGTTTCAAGGTCGACCTGGTCGAGCGCACGCTCGGCGCGGTCATCGCCGAAGCAAGGGGTTGAGCCATGCAGTTCGATACGCCAGCGACAACCAACCCGATCGACAATCTGAAGGTCGTCGGCCAGCCGATCCACCGCATCGACGGTCAACTCAAGACGACCGGCCGGGCGATGTACGCCTATGAGTGGCACGATCCGAATATGTCCTACGCCTATGGTTATCCCATCGGCGCGGCCATCGCCAAGGGCCGCATCACGTCCATGGACGTTTCCGCCGCCAAGAAGGCTCCGGGTGTGCTTGCCGTCGTAACGACGCTCGACATCGGCGAGCGGAAGAAGGGCAGGTTCAACACCGCCAAGCTTTTCGGTGGCGACGAGGTTCAGCACTATCACCAGGCAATCGCGGTCGTCGTCGCCGAGACCTTCGAGCAGGCACGCGCCGCAGCCTCCCTGGTCAAGGTCGACTATGCCGAAGAAAAGGGTGTGTTCGATCTCGGCCAGGCAAAGGATTCAGCCGTCAAGCCGGATGAATCTCAGCAGCCCGATACGGCGGTCGGCGACTTCGAGGCTGCCTTCAGGTCAGCTCCCGTCACTGTTGACGCGTCTTATACGACGCCCGACCAGTCGCATGCGATGATGGAGCCGCACGCATCGATCGCGGCCTGGAACGGCGACGAGGTGACCGTCTGGACCTCCAGCCAGATGATCGACTGGTGGCGCTCCGACCTTGCAACGACGCTCGACATCGACAAGGAGAAGATCCACCTCATGTCGCCCTTCATCGGCGGCGGCTTCGGCGGCAAGCTGTTCCTGCGGGCGGATGCCGTGCTGGCCGTTGTCGGCGCGCGTGCGGTAAAGCGGCCCGTCAAGGTCGCCTTGCCGCGACCGTTCATGATGAACAACACCACCCACCGGCCGGCGACGATCCAGCGGATTCGCATTGGAACCGAGCGTGACGGCAAGATAACCGCCATTGCCCACGAAAGCTGGTCCGGCGATCTTCCGGGCGGAGGACTGGAGACCGCCGTCAACCAGACGCGGCTCCTCTATGCGGGAGCAAACCGGATGACCGCGATGCGTCTTGCGACGCTTCATCTCCCGGAGGGCAATGCCATGCGCGCTCCGGGCGAAGCCCCCGGACTGATGGCGCTCGAAATCGCCATCGACGAGATTGCCGAAAAAGTTGGGATCGATCCTGTGCAGTTTCGGATCGTCAACGACACGCAGGTCGATCCGGAAAAGCCGCAGCGGCCTTTTTCCCAGCGCAATCTCGTCGGCTGCCTGACGCTCGGTGCCGAGCGGTTTGGCTGGGGTGAAAGGGGAAGACCGGGTTCCAGGCGGGACGGCAATTGGCTGGTCGGCATGGGCGTTGCCGCTGCCTTCCGCAACAACCTCGTCCTTCCCTCCGGAGCAAGGGTAAAGCTCGACCGGGAAGGCGTCGTAACGGTCGAAACCGACATGACCGACATCGGGACGGGCAGCTACACGATCATCGCCCAGACCGCCGCCGAGATGATGGGAGTCACGATCGACAAGGTCGCCGTCCAACTCGGCGACTCGCGTTTTCCGGTGTCCGCGGGTTCCGGCGGACAGTTCGGTGCGAACTCTTCCACGTCTGGCGTCTATGCAGCCTGTGTCAAGCTGCGTGAGGCCATCGCCAAGAAGCTCGGCTTCAACTCCGAAGATATCGTCTTCGAGAATGGCGCGGTCCGCTCGGGCAATCGTTCGGTGCCTCTTGCCGAAGCCGCCGGTCCGGATGGTCTTGTCGGCGAGGACACAATCAAATGGGGCGAGCTTACTGAGACGCATCAGCAATCGACATTCGGCGCACACTTCGTGGAGGTTGGCGTCGACATTGCCACGGGAGAAAGCCGCATTCGCAGGATGCTCGCCGTCTGCGCGGCGGGAAGAATCCTTAATCCGATCACCGCCCGAAGCCAGGTCATCGGCGCGATGACGATGGGGGCCGGCGGCGCGCTATCGGAGGAATTGGCGGTCGACACTCGTCGCGGCTTCTTCGTCAACCACGATCTCGCCAGCTACGAAGTGGCGGTGCATGCCGACATTCCGCACCAGGAAGTGATCTTCATGGACGAGACCGATCCGATGTCTTCGCCGATGAAAGCCAAGGGCGTCGGCGAGCTTGGCCTTTGCGGCGTCGCGGCAGCAATCGCCAACGCCGTCTACAACGCGACCGGCGTCAGGGTTCGGCACTATCCGCTGACGCTTGACAAGCTCATCGGCGGCTTGCCGGACGTGGCCTGATTATTTCGGCGGCGGTCTCGAGAGCGGACCGCCGTCACTTCCTGTAGGATTTCCGATGGATCAGACACTTGCGCCCATCACGGCGCCAATTCCCGTCAGGGCCTCGTCCACCGACGACCCTGCGGAACTGCTTCGTTTCGCGATAGACGCCCATGGTCTCGGCGCGGCGGCACTTGCCACCCTCATTGACATCCGGGGCGGGGCCGCGCGGGCGCTCGGCGCTCATATGGCCGTTGCAGCAGACGGGCGGTTCTGCGGCTATGTCTCCGGCGGATGCATCGAAGCCGCCGTCGCTTCCGAAGCGCTTCTGGCAATGGCGGAAGGACGGGACCGCACTGTCAAGTTCGGCGACGGCTCTCCCTTCTTCGACATTGTCCTTCCCTGCGGCGGCGGGATCACCGTTGCAATCCATGTCCTCAAAGATGTCGGCGCTTTGCGGCATGTTCTTGATCGCCTCGAACGAAGGCAGGCACCCGGCCTTGCATATTCGCCAGAGCGGCAGACGCTTATATCGGTCGACCCGCCGCTGCGGACGTGCTGGACCGAAGGTAATTTCCTGAGCGTCTACCGTCCCCGCACCCGCATCATCCTTTCCGGGCAGACGATCGAAGCGCAGGCCGTCGCACGACTGGCCGAGGCTTCCGGCTATGATGTGATCATCAATGGGCACGACGAGGATGCCGCCGACATCATCGACCCCTACACGGCCGTTGTGCTCCTGCATCATGACCTCGACGCCGAAGCCGCCGTTCTCGAGACCGCACTTCATTCGCCCGCCTTTTATATCGGCGCGCTCGGCAGCACCCGGACGCATCGTCGGCGTGTCGAGCGGTTGACAGCCTTGGGTTTCAGACGTGACGATATCGGACGTATCAATGCGCCCATCGGGATGTTCGGCCCGACGCGGGATGCGACGTCGCTCGCCCTATCGGTTCTGGCTGATCTCGCCGCGGCAAGACTGGTGACTTATGCGTAAGGCGTCAGTCGCGATCGTCATTCTCGCTGCCGGCAAGGCAAGCCGGATGGGTGAGGGCGGGAAACACAAGCTGCTGGCCGAGTTCGACGGCGTGCCGCTCGTGCGGCGGTCAGTTTTGACTGCGCTCGGTGCGGATGCAGCCTCCGTTATTGTCGTCACGGGCCATCGCAGGAACGAGATCGAGGCCACGCTCGATGGGCTGGCTCTGACTTTCGTCGATAATCCCGATTATGCCAGCGGCATGGCGAGCTCGCTCATAACAGGGTTCTCATCAAGGGACGCTGACAGCGCCGACGGCATTCTCATCATGCTGGCCGATATGCCCGGCATTTCCACGACGCATCTCGATGCCCTGATTTCCGCCTTTCGCAACGCCGGCGGCGAGGCTGTCGTGCGCGCCGTTTCGCAGGGCAAGCCCGGCAATCCCGTTATCCTGCCCCATTCTCTGCGTCAGGCAGTCCTCCGAATTCAAGGCGATGTCGGCGCGCGCGATATCGTCATGACATCAGGCCTGCCCGTGCTCGATGTCGATGTTGGCGACGCAGCGTTGCTCGATGTCGATACGCCGGACGAGGTATTGGCAGCGGGCGGCGCATTGAACTGACCCGCGGAAAATACAATTCTCCGCGGCTTTGAATTCGCCACTCTCAGCCGCGGATATGCCAAGCCGTCATTCTGCAGCCGACGGATCAACGCACCGACCTGAATGCCTCTCGCAGTTCCTCAGCGAAAAGCTGGGGCTGTTCCCAGGCGGCGAAGTGACCGCCCATATCGACACGGTGGTAGTAATGCAGCGTGGGATAGGCCTCCTTGCTCCAACTCTCCGGCGCCTGGTAGATCTCCTTTGGGAATACGCTGATTGCCACCGGGATCTTGATCTCTTTGGTCTTCTGGGCGTCTGAGCTGAAGTTGTTGTTGTTGTTTTCCCAATAGAACCGCGACGAGGATGCCCCAGTATTGGTCAGCCAGTACAATGTGATGTCATTCAGCATTTCGTCCTTGGAAAAAACGCGCTCGGGAATGCCCTCGCTGTCGCTCCATTGAGCAAATTTTTCGTAGATCCAGGCAGCCAGACCCGACGGCGAGTCGGAAAGCGAGTAGCCGATCGTCTGCGGACGCGTCACCATCACGGCCCCATAGGCGGCATTCCGGCCGAAGAAGGCGCTCAACGATTCATAGGCATCCCGCTCGGGCGCCGACAGTCCCGCAGGAGCCGGGTCTCCACTGTTGATCGCCTTGGTGAGATTGCCAGGAACAGTCGCCGGCATATTGAGATGGATACCAAGCAAGCCCTTCGGTGCCTGGCGCGCCAGCGCGTCGGAGATAACGGAGCCGTGGTCGCCACCCTGGGAAACGTAGTGCGCGTAGCCGAGCCGCTTCATCAGGATGTCCCATGCTCGCGCAACGCGGTCAGGCCCCCAGCCAAGCTCCGTCGGCTTACCCGAAAAGCCGTAGCCGGGGATGGAAGGGATGACGACATCAAATGCGTCCTCCGCTTTACCGCCATAAGCAGTCGGATCTGTAAGAGGGCCGATCGCCTTGATGAACTCAAAGGTCGAACCCGGCCAACCATGGGTCAGAATGACCGGAAGGGCGTTGGGATGACGCGATCGCACATGGATGAACTGGATATCGACCCCTTCGATCGTCGTGATGAATTCCGGAAGTGCATTGAGCGCAGCCTCGGCTTTGCGCCAATCGTAATCAGTCCCCCAGTAACGGACCAGATCCTGGACGCGCGAAAGCTGAATGCCTTGCGAGGTGTCGCTCACGGTCTCCTTATCTGGCCAACGCGTTTCGGCAATGCGCTTGCGCAGATCGTCAAGCTGTGACTGCGGAACGTGGATCTGGAACGGGCGGATCGTTTCGTCGGCCTCGATCGGCATCGCCGGCCCGTCCGATGTGACATCGGCTGCACTCGCTGGCACAAGGTAACCGGCTGGGAACAGCAACATCGGTCCAACCGCCATCACCATTGCTCCGCGGGCAAGCCGGCGCCAGGCGAGAATATTGTCAAACTTCTTCATGAGGCACTCCATGTTCTTGTCGCCCGGGGCGACGTTTCGTGACGGAGTGATGTCTGACGGGTCTGCGTATCTGGCATGTTTCAAGAAATGCCAAAAACGTATCAGAGTGTGGAGTGGCGGCTAGAGAGGGGCGGGAACGCGATCGTCAGGGACCGATCTGGGCCTGCGGCGCCTGAATAGAAGATCAAACACCTCATTGCTGCCTGCGCAGGCTGCCCAGCATAGCCTTGAATCCCGCGACCGCCCGCTTCGAAACCGCCTCCGGATTCTCCGCATTGGCGATCCAAAGCGCCATATGGCTGCTGGCGCCATTGATGAGGCGAGCGGCGGTTTCGGTATCGATGTCGATGATCTCGCCATCGGCTTTGAGACGGTCGAGGCTGCGGGAGAGAGCGGCGATACAGCCGGGGGTGTTCTGCCATTGCGAGATGTCGCCGAGTACAGCCGGGCCATCGCGAAACATGATACGCTGGATTTCGGGCTCAAGCGCCATTTCGATATAAGCGGAGCACTCGTCGACAAAACCCTGCCAGCGCGTCGGAGCGGCGGCCGAAACCTCGTTCAGCCGCTCCGTCATTTCCGCGTCGATTTCCATGATCACCGCCTGAAGCAGGCCCCTTTTGTCACCGAAGTGGTGATAGAGGGCGCCGCGCGTCAGCCCCGCTTCGCCGGTGAAATCGTCCATCGACGCTTCCGCGTAGCCGATCGTGCCAAAGGCACGCCGCCCGGCTGCGATCAGTTTGCCGCGGGTCTCTGCGATCATCTCCTGGCGCGGTTTGCGCATGGCTTCTCCATTGGCATACGCCGCGTATCTTTTTCATTGACATACGGGACGTATGCATTATCTAAACACATACGCTCCGTATATAAGTGTTCTATCCGATAGTTGGAAGGATCGTCGCATGTCAAATCCGTACAGACAAATATTCGCGGCGCCTGGGGCCAAAGGCTTCTCGGCAGCCGGCTTTTTCGCACGCCTTCCCATCGCCATGGCGCCGATCGGCATCGTTGCCATGCTCTCCCAGGCACATGGCGAATATTGGCTGGCAGGCGCCGTGTCGGCGACCTATGCGCTCACCAATGCGGTGATCTCGCCGCAGATTTCGCGAGCGGTCGACCGGCTGGGCCAGACGGCAGTCGTCATTCCCACAACCGTCGTATCCGTGCTGGCGTTCATCGCGCTGATCACCGCGACCAACCAGAACTGGCCGGTGTGGACGCTTTTCGCCTCAGCCTTCCTCGCGGCAGCCATGCCGAGCATTCCGGCGCTGATGCGGGCGCGCTGGACGGAACTCTTTCGCAACCGGCCCGAGCTCAACACCGCCTTCGCGTTCGAAAGTGCCGCGGACGAACTGGTCTATATCGCTGGCGCCTCGCTGTCGGTCGGGCTGGCCGTCGCCCTATTCCCGGAAGCCGGCATGATGGTGAGCACAGCTTTTCTGGCGCTCGGGACGGCCGCCTTCATCGTGCAGCGCGGCACCGAGCCGAAGGTGCGTCATGTCGCCGGCGCGGCTTCGGTTGGCTCCGCGATCCGCCAGCGTCCGGTGCAGCTCATCACGCTCGCGCTGATCTTCGTCGGCGCGATCTTCGCAACCGCTGAAGTGAGTGTTGTCGCCATCACCAAGGAGCTTGGTCAACCGAATGCGGCAAGCCTGGTGATCGGTGTCTATGCCCTCGGTTCCTTCCTAGTGGGTTTGACCCTCGGCGCGCTTAATCTGCGCATCCCCTTGCACCGTCAGCTGCTGATCGCTGTTGCGATCCTCGCACTGACCTCGCTGCCGCTTCTCATCGCCGGCAGCTCGGTAACCCTGCTTGCTATCGCCGTCTTCGTCAGCGGCATCGCGATCTCGCCGACCTTTATAACGGCGTTCGGACTGATTGAGCGCCGTGTGCCGGAATCGGTGCTGACGGAAGGCGTCACCTGGGTGATGACCGGCATCGGCATCGGCATGGCGCTCGGCGCCTTCGTCTCGGGCTGGGTCGTCGACAGCTACGGTCCCCAGAGCGGATTCTGGGTGTCTGCAGCCGCTGGGGCCGCAACCGTCCTTATCATTGCCCTTGGTCAGCGCACCCTCTCGGGAGAGTGTACCGGCGGGGAAGATTGCGCGATGCTGGAACCGGCGCAGTAGCTGGGCGGGCGGTAGAAAGGAATGGCGCAGGACGGTTCACCGGCCAACGGTTCGAAACCGTTCAAGGTGAAGGCAGTGGGTCAAGCCGCTTTTCGGGAGAACTCACGAGCTAAGTCGAGGAATGCTCGGACGCCAGCCGATAGATTTCGGCGTCCAGGATAGTATAGGCACAGGCCTGGATAGGGCGGCGTCCAATCTTCTAGAACACGAACAACGCGCCCCGCCTCTATGTCCGAGAGAATGTCCTGTTCAAAGAGGTAGCCCACGCCGGCGCTTTCGAGCACGGCAGTCCGCGTAAGGCTGGCCTCATCGAGTGCGATTGGCCCCCGTACATCTATCTGCACCGGCTCGCCGTCTTTTTCGAACCGCCATCGAAATAAGGAGCCGTCAGGCAGCCGCACGCGGATGCATCGGTGATTGAGAAGATCCGGAGGCACCATGGGCTTACCATGTTTCTCGAAATACTCGGGAGACCCAACCACTGCGTGTCGCTGAGGCCGGCCGAGCGAAACGGCAATCATGTCGCTGGGAACGAGGCCTTCAACCCTGACGCCCAGATCGAACCCGTTCTTGACGATATCGACCATTTTACCCTCGGTAACGATATCGACATTCATGTCGGGATAACGGCGCAGGAACTCCAGCACGAGCGGTGAGACGATGGCGCGCGCCGCAAACGGGGCGGCGTTGATCCGTATTGTTCCGGAAGGAGTCTCGCGGTGGGAGCGCACCAGATCCAGAGCAGCATGGAGATCCTGAAGCGTAGGCCCTACCTGCTGCACAAACAGCCTGCCGGCATCAGTCAGCGACACGCTGCGTGTGGTGCGGTTGAACAGTCGCACGCCGAGCCCGGCCTCAAGCCTGCCTATGGTGTGGCTGAGCGCGGTGGTCGACATGCCGAGATCGATGGCTGCTGCGCGGAATGTCCCGCGCCGGGCAATCGCAATGGCCGCTTCGAGTTCCTTCAAGCTGGCGTGCTCCATTGTCCCGATCCGTTCAATACCGCATTCCGGTTTATCCCACTTATCTATGCAATGGTCGAGCGCTAACTATCGGGGCAGATCATGAGGAGAAACAGGATGGATTTGCCCCATATCGTGAACATGTATTTTGACGCCGACAGTCGCAATGATGCCGATGCGCTGGTGAAGACCCTCGCGGTCGATGCCGTGGTCGAAGATGAGAACGCTCGCCATCAGGGCGCCGTCGCAATCCGCGACTGGTGGGTGGCTGCGAAGAAGGCGACCCAATGCCGTGCCGAACCCGTGGAATCCGCGGTTGACGGCGACAAGGCACTCGTCCGGGCGAGGGTGAGCGGCCAGTTTCCCGATAGCCCGGTGATGCTCACCCACGCCTTCACCGTCAAGGACGACAGGATCGTCAGGCTGGAGATATTATAATGGCCGACTTTCTCAACCTGAGAGGCAAACGGGCCCTCATTACGGCTGGAACCAAAGGTACTGGTGCCGCGACCGTCAGACTGTTTCGGGAGCTCGGCGCACAGGTGCTGACAGCAGCTCGGGCCCGTCCGGACAGCCTGTCGGAAGACCTGTTCGTCGAGGCGGACCTGACCACCGAAGAGGGATGTGCAATCGTCGCAGAGGCCACACGGCGGCGCCTTGGCGGCGTCGACGTCATCGTCCATATGCTGGGTGGCTCTTCAGCGGCCGGAGGTGGATTTTCTGCACTGTCGGAAGACGACTGGCATAAGGAGCTGTCGCTCAACCTTTTTCCAGCCGTTCGCCTGGATCGGCAACTGGTTCCGGACATGGTCGCTCAAGGAAACGGTGTGGTGGTGCATGTGACATCCATCCAGAGAGTCCTGCCGCTTCCGGAATCGACGACGGCCTATGCTGCGGCGAAGGCAGCGCTTTCCACTTACAGCAAGGCGATGTCGAAGGAAGTTTCGCCCAAAGGTGTTCGTGTCGTTCGGGTGTCGCCAGGCTGGATCGAAACGGAAGCTTCGGTCCACCTTGCAGAGCGCCTGGCGAAGCAGGCCGGAACAGACCTCGAGGGGGGCAAAAAGATCATCATGGACGGGCTGGGCGGCATTCCGCTGGGGCGTCCGGCAAAGCCGGAAGAGGTCGCAAACCTGATTGCCTTCCTCGCCTCGGACCGGGCTGCATCGATCACCGGTACCGAATATACAATCGATGGGGGGACAGTGCCAACAGCTTAGGCGCCGACATACACGGCAAATCAGGCGGGTGCGTCCCAGCCGCCGATCTGGGAATAGATCGCGTTGCGGAGATGGCGGACGTCGCGGTTCAGAGCGCCCAATTCCTGTGGCGTCTGGGTCGAAGCTGCAAGCAAGGTGTCGCTGAGACAACCAGCCTTGTGCTGTAACGCCCTGCCTTCGTCGGTCAACGCAATCAACACCTGGCGCTCGTTGCTCAGGTTTCTGGTCCTACGCAGCAGGCCGGAAACCTCAAGGCGCTTTAGAAGCGGCGTCAGCGTGCTGGATTCCAGGGCAAGGGCATTGGCAATGGCGCCCACCGTCTGCCCATCCTCGCCCCACAGCACGTTGAGCACGAGGTACTGCGGATACGTCAGGCCCAACTCATCGAGAAGGGGCTTGTAAGCACGCTGGATGGCAATACCAGCAGTGTAAATTGCGTAGCACAATTGGTCGTGCAGAGGGGGCGGGTCGTTATGGCGTGCGGTCATTGTGAGCTCCTGTAGACTCCATATAGCCCACGCTAGAGAGAAATTAAATATCGCGATAAGAATTATCTTGACGCGCAATCCAAAGTCTGCGAGCTTTTATATATCGCGATAACAGTTATCGTAGTTACAGAGGAGATAGCCATGACACGCAAGACCACGGCCACCGTAGCCGCAATTGCTGCTGCAGCCTCACTGTCCGCTGCCGCATTGCCGGCGAACGCAGCGGACACCATCTCTCAAGACCAGTCGGTCAGAAACGTTGTGCTTGTCCACGGCGCCTTTGCGGACGGTTCTGGCTGGAAGGGTGTTTACGACAATCTCACCGAGCGCGGCTATCGCGTTACGATCGTCCAGAACCCGCTGACCTCCCTCCAAGACGACGTTGCCGCCACCAAACGTGCGCTGGAACGGCAAGATGGTCCGGTCATTCTCGTTGGACATTCCTGGGGCGGCACGGTCATCACGGAAGCGGGCGTCGACGCAAAGGTTGCTGGCCTCGTCTATGTTTCTGCTCTGTCCCCCGATGCCGGCGAGACAACGGCACAGCAATACCAAGGATTTGCTCCTGCATCGGAATTCGTCATTGAGACCACGAAAGATGGCTTTGGATATGTCAGCCCGGAAAAGTTCAAGGCTGGCTTTGCTCATGACGTCAGCGATGCGGATGTTGCATTCATGAGGGATGCGCAGGTTCCGATCAACATGTCGGCGTTCGGCACGAAGTTGGAAAATGCTGCATGGCGCACCAAGCCGAGCTGGGCCGTCATCGCAACCGAAGACAAGGCATTCGATCAGGCGATGCTGATCCACATGGCAGAGCGCATCAAGGCGAAGATCACCAAGGTTTCGGCAAGCCACGCCCTGTTCATGACGCAGCCGAAGGTCGTCGCCGATACCATTGATCAGGCCGCTAAGGCCGTCTCGGCGAAGAAGCAATGACAGACGTAGCCTCATCGGGACAGTCCGCACTGTCCCGATGACGACGAGCAGGGGCTGTCGAACCGAGCGAGGTCGGGCCGAAGCGAGCACATGGAAGGCCGCACGATTTCGGACTGGGATCCATTGCCCGCATTCGCCCCGGGATCCCCAGCAATTTCGCTATTGTTTTGAATCCATTCACGGAGGTAGTCACGTGAAGCTGAATAGTCATGACCAAAATGCACCCGAAAATCCGCCCATTCCTCAGCGCGAGGTCGGTGATGTTTTCGACTTCATCGTCTGCGGCGCCGGGTCCAGCGGCTCCGTTGTCGCTGCGCGACTGGCGGAGGATGGGAACGCGAGCGTTCTGCTGCTCGAGGCAGGTGGGGACGATGCGGCCGAAACCGTTACGAACCCTGCGCAGTGGCCGCTCAATCTCGGCTCGAGCCGGGACTGGGGCTTTGTTGGACAACCGACCCCCGGCCTAGATGGACGACGTCTCCCTCTCAGCATGGGCAAGGGGCTCGGTGGCGGTTCGAGCATCAATGTCATGGTGTGGGCCAGAGGACACAAGGGAGATTGGGACCACTTTGCCGCTGAAGCCGGCGATGACGCGTGGGGCTACCAGTCGATCCTCGGCTACTATCGCCGGATCGAAGACTGGCACGGCGCTCCGGACCCAACGCGTCGCGGCGTGGGAGGACCTGCCTACGTAGCGCAGCCGCAGGCGCCCCAACCGATCGCAGAGGCCCTGTTGCGTGCGGCATCCACTATCGGCATTCCCGTCTACGATAGCTCGAACGGTGAAATGATGGAGGGGCCAGGAGGGGCATCGATCGCTGAACTGCGGATCCGCGATGGCAAGCGGGAATCCGTGTTCGGATCCTATGTGCGTCCGCTCATGTCGCGGCCGAACCTGACGGTGCTGACCGATGCGCTGGTCACGCGTCTCATCTTCGATGGCAAGCGGGTGATTGGGGTCGAGGTTCTCGTCGAAGGTCAGCGACGTCAGTTCACGGCGCGTTGCGAGACGGTGCTTTCGCTTGGCGCGATCAACACGCCGAAAGTTCTGATGCAGTCGGGTATAGGCCCGGAAGATGAGTTACACGCTCATGGCATTCCTGTCGTTCAGCACTTACCTGGTGTCGGTCGCAATCATCAGGATCACCTCGCATTCGGCTGCACCTGGGCATATCGAAAACCTGAAACAATCGGTGGTAGCGGCTGCGAAGCAAAACTATATTGGAAGAGCGACTCGCGTCTTGCCCAGCCGGACATTCTTCAGTGCCAGTTGGAGTTCGCAGTGCCATCGCCGATCGAGACGGGTCTCGAAACGCCCGAACATGGCTGGACGATGTTTAACGGTCTCGCCCAACCGCAAAGCCGTGGCCGACTGAGGCTTTCCGGGCCGGATACAAACGATCCCATCCTGATCGAACCCAACTCTTTGAGTGAACCAGAAGACATGGCTGCTGCCCTGGCCGCGGTGGAGCTATGCCGGGAATTGGGAAATAGCGACGCTTTCAAGCCCTTGGTAACGGCCGAGACTGCTCCGGGTGCGCGCGACCGATCGGGGACGATCGACTTTATACGGCGTTCGGCCGTCACCTATTGGCATCAATCCTGCACAGCCAAGATGGGGCGCGACAGCATGTCGGTGGTCGATAACGAGCTCAAAGTGTACGGTATTGATGGCCTTCGCATCGCCGGCAACACGATGGCGCCTTGTGTTGTCATCGGAGAGCGGGCGGCCGATCTGATCCGGGAAATGCATGGCCTTACGGACTCGAGCGGAGGGTTCAATCAGCTCATATGATGAAGAGATTTATGTGGAGCTCGGCGGCGCATGCGTGGGCCGCCGAGCTTTTTAGCAACGGGTTTGTACTGGTTCAGGGCGACCAACCTCACGGCACCTGCGCCCCACTCACCGCGACATAGACCGAATAAACCGACCGCGTCGCCGCAATGAACAGCCGGTTGCGTTGGGGGCCGCCGAAGGTGAGGTTGGCGACGGTCTGGGGTACGCGGATCTTGCCGATCAGTTTGCCGGTCGGGTCGAAGCAATGCACGCCATCGGCCGCGCTCGACCAGAGGTTCCCGTTGACGTCTGTGCGGATGCCGTCCGGAATGCCGTTGTCGATGAGGCAGAAGACGCGGCCGTTTGCCAGGCTGCTGCCGTCGACCACGTCGAAAGCGCGGATGTGACGTGGCAGGCTTTCATCATGGCTGGCGGCTGAGTCCGCGACGTAGAGAATTGTCTCGTCAGGCGAGAACGCGAGGCCGTTCGGCTGGGTGAAATCCGTGACGACAGCCGCAAGCGCGCCGGTCGTCGGATCGAGCCGATAGACGTTGCGGGTCGGTTGCTCCGGCTCGGCGCGAAAGCCTTCGTAGTCCGACATGATGCCGTAGGTCGGATCGGTGAACCAGATCGAGCCGTCTGATTTCACCACCACGTCGTTCGGCGAATTGAGCCGCCCGCCCTCGAAACGCTCGGCGAGCACGGTGATCGAGCCATCGATTTCGGTGCGCGTCACGCGGCGCGTCCCATGTTCGCAGGAGATCAACCGTCCCTGCCGGTCGCGCGTATGGCCGTTGGTGAAGTTGGACGGTTGGCGATAGACGGAGACGCCGCTCTCGGGCGTCCATCGCAGCATGCGCTGGTTGGGTATGTCGCTCCAGAGCAGCTGGTTCGCGTCGTTGAACCAGACGGGACCCTCCGCCCAGCGGCAGCCAGAATAGAGTTCATCGAGACCGGCGCTGGTCACGATCATCTGCCGGAAGCGCGGGTCGTGGATTTCGTAGATGCTGGCCTCGGCCATGGCGGTCTTTCCGTTTATCGCATGCCGGCCCGGCGACCGCCGGCGAGCATGATGACGCTGATGATGATGAGGCCGGTCATGATCAGGCGGATGCCCGCGCCGAGCCCGTAAGTGTTGAGCATGGAGACGACCAGGAACATGAAGAGCGATGCGCCCCAGATGCCCGGCACGTTGGAATCGCCGCCGGCAACCGCTGTGCCGCCGATCACGACGACGGCGATCGACATCAGCAGATATTCCGAACCCATGTTGAGCGCCGCGCCGCCGGAGAAGCAGGCGAGCAGATAGCCTGCGACCGAGGCGAGCACGGCGCAGAAGAGATAGGTGACGAAACGCGTGCCGTCGACCGGAATGCCCGCCATGCGCGCGGCCGGCATGCTCTGGCCGATCGCCGAGATCCAGCGCCCGTAGATCGTCTTATCGAGCAGGAACCAGGCAAGCAGCGAGATCAAGAATGCGACGATCGCCACATTCGGCACGCCGAGCGTGTTCGACGTGGTGAATTCCGCCAGAACGCTTGGAGGCTTGATGCGCAAGCCCCGGTTCGTCCAGATCGCGGCGGACTGCACGATGAAGCTCATGGAAAGCGTGGCGATGATCGGCGGAATGCGCAGCGCCTTGATGAGTGCATAATTGCCGAGACCGACGACAAGGCCGATGACGATGGCAACGAGAAGGCCGGGCAGGATCATGCCGTTTTCGACATTCATCAGCTTCAGCGCCACCGTGCCGGCAAGCGTCATGGTGGCGGGAACCGAGAGATCGATGTTGCCGGGACCGAGCGTGATGACGAACATCTGGCCGATGCCGACGATGACCGAGAAGGCCGCGAAGGTGAGGGCTGCCTGCGACAGGCCAAGCGTGCTGGCGCCGAGCGTCACCATGATCGTCAGGAACCAGACGACGAAGGCGGCAAGCCACGACCAGATCCAGGGTTTACGAAATAGGCGAAGGAGCGGGGTCATCGGCGTTTCTCCCGCTTCTCCAGGCGGTTCAGCATCAGCCGAAGTGCCAGCACGATGATCAGGATCGCGCCCTGAGCGCCGATCTGCCAGTCCGGCGAGATACGCAGGAAGGAGAGGAACGAGCCGGCAAGCGTCAGCGTCAGCGCGCCGATGACGGCGCCGATCGGGGAGACGCGGCCGCCGATGAACTCGCCGCCGCCGAGGATCACGCCGGCGATCGACAGCAGCGTGTAGCGCAGCGCGATATTGGCATCGGCCGAGGTCGTCAGTCCGACGAGGGCGATGCCGGCTAGCACCGCGAAGAGGCCGGCAAGACCATAGGCAGCAGCGCGCGCCCCGACAATCGACCAGCCGGCGCGCTCGACCGAGCGTTGGTTGCCGCCGATGCCGCGCATCAGCACGCCGAGCGACGACCGCATGACGAGAAGATGGGCGACCAAGGCGATGACGATGCTGGCGACGATCGCCATCGGCGCCAGCGGCGGCTTGACGGTCATCAGCCATCGCACCCAGTCCGGCGCCTGTCCGCCCGGTGCCGGCAGCAGCAATACGGCAAGGCCGCCCCAGACGAAGCTCATGCCGAGGGTCACGACGATGGAGGGCAGGTTGCGGAGATAGATGACGACGCCGAGCGCCGCATAGGTTGCGATCGCGCCGGCAAGGATCAGCACGCCGATCACGGGAGCATCCCGCAGAAAGGTCGCGGTGACGCAGGCGACGAAGCTGACGAAGGCGCCCATCGAGAGATCGAGATCGTTCACCGCCATCACGATCATCTGGGCGATCGTCGCAAGCGCGATCGGCACAGCCAGATTGAAGAGCAGGTTGAGCCCGACATAACTCATGGCGCGCGGCTGCAGCCAGAAGACGGCGACGAGCAGCAGCGTCAGCGATAAGGCAGGAATGGCAAGACGCATGGCGTCGGACGACAGCCGGAACGTCATGCGGCGACCCCTTCGAAGGAGGCGGCGATGATATTCGTCTCATTGACGGCATCACCGGCAAGTTCGGCCGTGATGCGGCCTTCGCGGAAGACGTAGACGCGGTCGCAGAGGCGGACCTCGTCCATCTCCGTCGAGTACCAGATGAAGGTACGGCCGCGCGCCGCTTCCTCGCGGATGATTGCATAGACCTCCTGCTTGGTCCCGACGTCGACGCCGCGCATCGGGTCGTCCATCAGCACGACAGGTGCGCGCGTCGCAAGCGCGCGGGCAAAGAGCACCTTCTGCTGGTTGCCACCGGACAGCGACAGGATGCGATTGTCCATATCGGGGGTGCGGATCTCGATCCGCCGCTTCCAGTCGGCGCCCTTCGTCTCCTCTTCGCCTGCGAGGATCAGGCCGCGCCGGGAGAGGTCACCGAGCGAGGCGATGGAGAAGTTGCGCAGGATGCTCCAGAGTTCGAAGACGCCGTTGAGGCGGCGGTCGCCGGCGACGAAAGTGACGAGCGGATCGCGCTCGGGCAGCCAGTTGCTGGACTGGGCGGCGTGCAGGGCGAGCAGGAGTTCCGTCTGCCCATGGCCCGCCAGACCCGCCAGTCCGATGATCTCGCCCTTTCGGGCCGCAAAGGAAAGGCCCTTCCCCTGATGGGACAGAATGAGCGGAGCGGCGGACAGTTCTCGCACTGAGCGCTTCCCGGTCTCCTCCTTCGCAACGGTGCCCATTGCTTCGACGAGGCCGTGATGGTCGAAGCCCTGCGCCGGACGCTCAGCGACGACGCGGCCGTCCTTCATGACGACGATGCGGTCGGCGGTTTCGAGAATCTCGTGCAGGATATGCGAGATGAAGATGACGGACCCGCCCGTGGCGATGAAGCGGCGGACATGATCGAGCATCTGCCGGGCAAGGCTTGCATCGAGGGACGAGGTCGGTTCGTCGAGGATCACCAGCCGCGGCGCAATGCCGGCGTCGGAAAAGGCCATTGATATCTCGACCATCTGCCGCTCGGCGATCGAAAGATCCCCCACGGTCCGGCTGCTGTCGATGCCGTGGCCGGGAAAGACGGCGTCGAGGCTCGTCTCGATGATGTTTGCGGCGCGCCTGCGCCAGCCGAAGCCACCGAGATGGCGATGCATGATGCGCGTGTTCTCAACGATCGAAAGGTTGGGGCAGAGCGAAAGCTCCTGGAAGACGCAGCGCACGCCGCGGGCACGCGCGGCGTTGATGCCATAACGCTCCAGCCGCTCGCCGTCGCTCGCCACACTTCCTTCGTGCGGCGTAAGACCGCCGTTGATCACGCTGACGATGGTGGACTTGCCGGCTCCATTGTGCCCAACGAGCCCGACGCATTCGCCCGGCATGACGCGGAGGGTCACGCCATCGAGTGCCCTGACTGCGCCGAAACTCACCTTGGCGCCATCGACGGCGATCACCGGCTTCAAAACGTCATCCATGCTGCCCGCCATGCCTGCTTCGCAAAGAATGCCGCGCGGCCATCTGCGGCCGCGCGGTCATCGCCGGGAAATTTACTTTGCCTCCTCGATGACCTTGATTGCGTCTGCCTGCGTGTATTCCACGTTGGCGACGCCGCCGGCCTGGGTATTGGCGAGGTTGGTTTCGAGATTGTCCTGGTCGATGCGCAGGAAGGGCACGACGAGGTCCTTCTTGACTTCCTTGCCGTCGAGGATCTGCTGGGCCACCCAGAAAGCGAGTGTGGAGACACCAGGCGCGATGGATACGGACATGGTCTCGTAGCCCTTCGCGTCCTTCTGCTCCTTCCACCACTTCAGTTCGTCCTCGCGGTTGCCCATGATAATGATCGGCATCTTTCGGTCGGTCGCGGCAATCGCCTGTGCGGCGCCATAGCCGTCGCCGCCCTGCGTTACCACACCGACGATATCGGGCAGGCTCGGCAGGATGCCGGCAACAGCCTTCTGCGCCACGTCCTGCGCCCAGTCGCCGTGAACGGAGCCGACAATCTTGAACTGCGGGAACTGCTTGACGCCCTCGTGAATGCCGGCAGAGATCTCGTCGTCGACGAAGACACCGGCAAGGCCGCGGATCTCGAGCAGATTGCCACCATTCGGAATTTTCTTCGACAGGTACTCGACCTCGCTCCGACCCATTTCCTTAAAGTTGACGGCGATGCGCCAGGCGCAGGGCTCGGTGACGATGCCGTCGAAGGAAACGACGGTGATGCCGGCGTCGCAGGCCTCCTTGACCGCACCGTTCAGCGCCGTCGGCGAGGCAGCGTTCAGCACGATCGCGTCATAACCCTGCAGGATCATGTTCTGGATCTGCGCGGCCTGTTCCGTCGCCTGGTTCTCGGCGGTGGTGAAAGGATCGGCCGCGGCAACGACCCCGGCCTTCACGGCCTCACCCGTCACCTTGCCCCAGCTCGTCAGCATGGCCTGGCGCCACGAGTTGCCGGCATAGTTGTTGGAAAGGGCGATCTTCTTGGCCGACGTGTCGGCAAAGGCGGAAACGGGCATCGCGGCGCAAGCAATAGCGGCCGATGCCAGAAGCATCTTACGGATTGTCATGTCTTCCTCCCTGATGATCGCGCTGGTCGGCGGATCGCTTCACTCCTGCCGGCCCAATTGGGTCCGAGTGAAAATTGTTCTTGCACTGAGCTTCCTCCTCTCAGTAAGGGCAGGATGCGGGAGATCGATCGGCCTGTACAGGGGCAAGGCGGCAATCCGTTTGCGGGATTTGCGCAACAAGCTGCGGGTTTACGCAAGACGGCGGCGCTTCCGCGGGCGCTTACTGCGAAGGGTCGCGGCCGGTTGAGGAGCCTGCCGCCGCCTCGGGGAGGAACTGACGATGCTGCATCTCGTACCCGCAGCCATGTTCGACCATTATCTCGGCATTTCCCGGCTGCTTGCGGGCCAGCTCGACTTTCGTTCGGCTATCCGTTCCGTTGCGGCCGAGGTCGCCCATATCATCCCGCACGACCACCTCGATGTCTGCGTGCTGCTTGAGGGCGGCAACTACCACACGGCCTACGAGACGGGCATCGAGACCGCCTGGGGCGGGCTTGCCGGCGCGCCTGTCGTCAACAGCCCAATCCGTTCGCTTCTCTGGGGCGAGGTGGATTTTCTGCTGGCGGACGACGCCATGACCGACCCGCGTTTCCACTTCGAGGGCGCCTTCAAGCGGCCGATCGTCGAACAGTCGCTGAGGAGCCGCTTGCATGTGCCGATGAAGGTGCAGGGCACGATCATCGCAGCTCTCTCCTGTTCGTCGCACAGGCCGGGCGTCTATACGATGGAGGATATCGAACGCGCCCGCATCATTGCCGACCTGCTGACGCCCTATTTCTTCGCGCTGCAGGCGGCCGAGCAGGCGCAGCGCTCGGCCATTGTCGAGGCGGAGGCCCGCGCCCGCGAAGAGGGGTTGCGGCAAGGTGCGTTGAAGCTTACCGAAGCGCTGGAGCAGGAACGCCAGCGCATCGGCATGGATCTGCACGACCAGACGCTCGCCGACCTGACGCGGCTCGCCCGCCGGATCGATCGGCTGTCACGCAATGGCGAGGTGGCGCCCGAGGCGCTGGAGCCCCTCTCCCGTTCGCTGCAGCATTGCATGCAGGATCTGCGGCAGATCATCGAGCAGGCAAAACCCTCCGTACTCCAGCTCTTCGGCCTCGCCCAGGCGATCGAGCATCATCTGGACCGATCGACCCGCGACACGGGATCGGGGATCGAGTGGGGTCTCGTCGACGAGACGCACGGCGCATTGGAGCGACTGGAACCGACCGTCAGCGTCGCGCTGTTCCGAATCGCCCAGGAGGCGATCAACAATGCGGTGCGCCATGCCGCGCCGCTGGCCGTCATGGTGCGGCTCGAGGCCGATGACGACCGGCTATCGATCGAAATCTCCGACGATGGAACCGGGCTCGCCAAGGCGCGGGGACGGATCGGCGGCGGCATCGACAATATGAAGACCCGTGCGCGGCTGATTTCGGCGCGGTTCACGACCGGGGCCGGCCACAACAATCGCGGGACTGCGGTGCGCGTCGTGCTGCCGCTCGTACCGAACGACCCGCCGAGCGGGCCAAACTGAGGAGAAGGGCATGAAGGTTCTGATCGTCGAGGACGACCCGCTGCACCGGTCCTATCTGCACGAGGCGGTCAACGCGGCCTTGCCGGAATGCGACACGGTGATCGAGGCTGAGAACGGAACTGCCGGCGAGAAGCTCGCCCGCGACCACAAGTCGGCGCATATCGTCATGGACCTGCAGATGGCGAACCGCAACGGCATCGAAGCGGCGCGCACGATCTGGAAAGAGCGGCCCGAGACCCGCATCCTGTTCTGGTCGAACTACTCGGACGAGGCCTATGTGCGCGGCGTCTCGCGCATCGTGCCGGATGGCGCCGCCTATGGCTATGTGCTGAAATCCGCCTCCGACGAGCGGCTGAAGCTTGCGCTGCGCTCGATCTTCATCGAGAGCCAGTGCGTCATCGACCGCGAAGTGCGGGGCCTGCAGCAGAAGAGCCTCGGCCAGACGAACGGCTTCACCGATTCCGAATACGAAATCCTCATCGATATCGCGCTCGGCCTCACCGACCGGGCCATCGCCAAACGTCGGAGCCTTTCGCTGCGCAGCGTGCAGAACCGCCTGCAGCAGCTCTACGACAAGCTCGACGTCTACCAGAGCGCCGGCGACGACCACGAGGACGGCCGCTTCAATCTCCGCGCCCGCGCCGTGACCGTCGCTTTCCTGCGCAAACTCCTGAACTACAGCGCTCTGGAGCGAGCTGAAGCAGAGCTGCAGGAGTGGCTTGAGGGAAAGTAGTTCCGGACTTGGGTGGAATGACCGGGGATCAGACAGGTGGGCTGCGGCCCTGCCTTTCACGGCGTATGAGCCAGCGCGATCGCATCGGCGGCTTCCTCGCAGCGATGGCTGAGTGTGCTGGTCGCGACACGGATGTGACTGCTTGGCAAGACAGAGAATTTGTTGCCAGGGTTGACGGCGATATTGCGTGCGGCAAGTGTCACCATCGCGAATGGTTCGGAGACGACGGGCACCCAGAGGCACAGGCCCTGGCCTGCCGGTATCGCTATCCCCCTTTCACTGAGCGCATCGGCAAGAGCGTCCCGCCTCTGCTGATAGATCTCACGCGCCTCGGCGATGAGCCGCCAGGTCGCCGGATCGCGCAGTAGCCAGGCGGTGGCACCTTGCAGGATACGGCTGGTCCAGCCGGCGCTGAAGGAGCGGTAAGACTGGATCTGATCGACGATCGGCGCGGAACTCGACAAAACCGCGAGACGCAGATCCGGGCCGAGGCTTTTCGAGAGTGAGAGGATATGGATCGTCCGCTCCGCAAATCGGCCGCCCAGCGACTGCGGAGGTGCCGCCGACACGTCGCCGACGCCGTCATCCTCGATAATAAGCGTATCGCTGTCTTCCAGCACATCTCCGAGTTGACCGAGGCGGGAGGAACTGACCGCAACGCCGGTCACGGAATGCAGCCGCGGTTGGAATAGAAAAGCCGCCGGACGTTGCTGCAATGCTTCGCGCAGCGAATCCGGCAGGGGGCCTTCGCCGTCGCAGGCGACAGGGATGATTTTTACGCCGAGGTCTTCCAGAATATCGAGCAGCCGCATCGCGGTCGGATGTTCGATCGCGACCGACGAACCCGAGGAAACCAGCGCATGCAATATCGTATAGACGGCGTTGTAACCGCCATTGGTAGCCAGAAAGGCTTCCGCCTCATAAGGCCATCGCGCTGAAACGGCGTCCTTCAACTCAGGGACGATCCGGCTGCGCTCATAGCTGTTGAGGTCATCAACGGACGCGCCATAGGCCATTGCTTCGGCGAGACGAGGAAGAAGTGCTGCATCCGGTCCGGCTAAGGTGAGATCGAGCACACCTGCCGCATAATTTCCCGAGCTGGCGAGACGCTCCGGCTTGGCGACAAAGCGGTCGCCGCTGACCCAGGTGCCGTTGCGCCCCCGGCCGCTGATGATCTTCTGCCGCCGCAATTCGCTCCAGGCTTCGGAGATCGTTGCCGGACTGACATGCAATTCGTAAGCGATATCGCGGATCGCCGGCAGGCGCGTCCCAATGGGCAGGACACCGGCACGGATCAGCGCGCTTGTTTCGAGAGCGATCCCCCTGATGCTCCGGTCGGCTATTTTTTCGGCAAACCAGGAGGCTTCGACCGCATCGCCCATTTTTTTCTCACTTTAAATGTTCAATAACGTAATAACATTTGTACTCACCATTTTGAACATTTAATTTGCCCCTCGTCGAGCCATTTCAGTGAGTTTTTGCATGCCTGTGACGCTTCGCATCGCCCTTAGAGACTGGGATTACATGACACCGCTTGTGCTCGGTGATGTCAGCTCTGCCCGTCTCGATATTAAGGTGGATCGTGTGGGCACGCTGGTCTCCAGCCTTGTCGATGACATAGCGCATGACGCCGCGGAAATGTCCTTCAGCCGCTATTCGCAGATGCGTCATGACGGCGATGATCGGGTCATTGGCATGCCGAACTTCATCATGCGCGGCTTCCGCCATCGCTGCATTATCACCGCCAAGGCCAGTCCGATCCGCAAGCTGTCCGATTTGGCCGGTAAGAACATCGGCGTGACTGGCTGGCGTGATTCCGGAAATACCTGGACCCGTGCCGCTCTGCGCCGGGAAGGCGTCGGCGTCGAGGATGCCATGTGGTATGTCGGGCGCCTGACGGAGGCTCATCCGATCGTCGACCGTCTCGATGGTTTTGGACGGCCTGGCCGCATCGAGGCTGCTCCCGGCGAGCGCCCGATGGTCGATCTTTTGCTGGATGGCGGGCTCGATGCTGTGTTCACGCCTTTCATGCCGAAAGGTTTCTTTGATCAGG
>NZ_VSZV01000259.1:0-19351 GCF_008919455.1 Rhizobium sp. PEPV16 | reverse complement strand
CCGGCGACAAATTTTAGATAAGTCTCACCTGAAAGAGTTTTGACGAAACCGAATTCATCAAGGGTCTCCTGGTCAGACACACTCAGAAAATCGACATCGCTTCCCACAGCAGTCCCTCTCCTCCTTTGATGCGGTACAAGGTTGTCGAGTTTGCCGCACCGTATCCCGGCCCTTCGCTTTGGGCTCAGGGCGTTCGCCGCTGCAATCGATTCACTGGATCGATTGCTGCCGCCTTTGGCGGCACCGCGGCTCACCCACCCGCAATTCCCAACAGCTCGGCATCCAGCGCCTTCAGATAATCGCCGGCGATTTCGGCGCTGAAGCCGAGGTCGTGTTGGCCGTAGCGGGAGGCGACGCGGATGTCGACGAAGGTGGTTTCGGCCTCTTCGCGGAGCCGAATGATGAAATCGAAGCGCAGGCCGAGGATCAGCGTGCGGGTGGTGCCCTGCAGCGTCACGCCGTTGACGCCGCGGATCAGCTTGGCGACGCCGTCGTCATAGGGGCGCGGCGTCGGCACGGGGATGGTATCGGGCGCATCGGCCACGGCATCGTCGCCGGCCTGCGGCGGCTTGACCGGTCTGTCCTCGGGATCGCGGCCGGGCTCAGTGTCGCCACTGCTTTTGGTGATGGTCATGCCGCTCATCTTGGCGACCTTGCGCACCGCTTCGAGCACGCGGTCGAGCGCGCCCTCATAACGCCGGCCTGTCAGTTCGGGATAGGCGGCGAGCTGCTTTTCGCGATCCTCCGGCGTCACCTGCACCTTGCGCTTCAGCCAGATCTGGTCGAAATACGGCTGCGAAAGCCAGTCGGGTGCGGTGACCAGATCGGTGGAAACGTCATAGATATCAGGCAGCGTCATGTAACGCTCGGTGGCATAGGCGCCAAGCCCCAGCGGAAAAGCGGCATAGATCAGCGCCGCCAGCGCCGCCAGCCCGCCTTCAGCCCCGATCATCCAGAGGCTTCGCAGCCCGAGGGCTGCGAGCATGGCGGCCAGCAGCGCGCCGCCGGCGGCGGCAATCAACAGCAGCACCAGATAGGGTGTGGCGAGGCCGCCGAAGCGGTGGGCGATCATCACGGCCAGCGCCAGCACCAGGGAAAACGCCCCGATGAGCCGCGAAGAGCGGGCGGCGCTGGAAACGGGGCGGTCATAGCGGATGGCCATCAAACTTACCGGTTGCTCGTCAGCGCCCGCGCGTTCGACCACGCAAATCGCCTCAACCTTGTTTAGAGCATGATGCCGAAAAGTGTGAAGCGGTTTTCGGACGACATCATGCTCTATTCTTTGATTTAGATCCGGATTCAGATTTTAGGCCGGCCCGGCCTAAAATCATCCGGATCTGGGGCAAGATTCGGCTAAATTGAAACTATTGTCTGAAGCATTGCGTTGGAATTCACGGCGATGGCCATGGCGAAACGGCGGCTTCTTCATAAGCCCTTGCTGATATGTCAAAAAAAGGCCATTCTGCCGCGGTTTCATCTCCAGATGCAGAGGAGAGACGGGATGATTTCACCCGAAACGGCAGCAAGGCCGCAGGCGTCTGCGCTTGGCGGGATCGACCACCAGTCCGAGCCGACGCTGCCGATGGAGCTGCTCGAGCTCGAACTTTCGCTCGAAGGTTATGCCGGCGGCGATGCCGGCTTCTGCGAGGCCGTGCGCCAGGCGGCGGCACGCTCCGGCGGCGAATTGCTGTTCGACCTTCCGGCCGGCGGCCTCATCGATGATTGCCGCCGCATCGCCGTGCTGCGCATTCCAGGCGACGGCCAGAAGATGCGCGTCGTGCTGGCGCTGCTCGACGATAACGGCACCGAAATCCGCATGCAGGCGCCCGATGAACAGACCGCGCCGCTGGTGCGTTTTGCTGATGCCTTCATCGAGGTGCTGGAGCGGATCTGAGGTTCGAAGCACGGGCGGTCGTGGAAAGCTCAGGCATCAATTCCTGGTGCCGGTTCTCATCAGGCCGATAAGGTCCTCATCGCCACTTTGCCGCGCAATATCCAAGGCTGTCACGCCGCTATCGTCCTTGGCATTGGGATTTGCGCCGTTCTCCAGAAGAGCGGCGATAACATCAGGCCCATTCTGCCGGTTGAGCATTTGGACGACAAGAGGCGTTCGGCCGCGATTGTCGCGAGCCTCGATGTCAGCCCCCTTCTCTATGAGGAGATTCACCGCCTCAGGGTCGGTGATGATGTGGAGAATGGTTATCCCCTCGTCATTCCTGGCGTTGATATCGGCTCCGTTCGCAAGCAGAAGCTCCAGGATTTCCCCCTCGAAATACATGTCGAGAAGGTGAATGGGCTGGAATCGATCTTCATCGGCGGAGGTCGCGAGAGATGGATCCGCCGCAAGCATGGCTCTTACCGTCGTGACATCTCCCACATGGACGGCATCATGAAATTTCTCGGCGACTTCGGCGTTGGTAGCAGTGGCTGAACTGAATGAAAGTCCGAAGATGGCGATCACGCGCAGGAAAAAGCGAAGCATTGTTACTCCGAAAAACTACCGGCGCTCGGCTGCGGCTTCCGCAACGCTGCGGAACGGGAACTTGCGCCCGCATTCGCACTTGATGACGAAATTTTCCTGATGGTTGGAAGGCCGCTGCACGCCAAAGCCGCGCGGCAGCTGATCGACCTTGAAATCCGGGTGCTTGCGCTTGGGATCATCGACTTCCGAGGCTTCGGCAAAGCCCTCATTGCCGCATTGCGGACAGTTCAGTTTTTTCGAAAATCGATCGCGAAGGGCCATGCTCGTTCCAAGGTTTCCGGCCGCTCATGGAGTGGCCATGCTTTCCTCATACATAGGAATGGCCCTCGGCGAAAGTGGAACCAAGTGCCAAGCCTGCCGTTCCTTTTTGGAAAAGGAGGCACTCATGCCGAACAGAGACCCGATCCCGACACCCAATGCCGATACGCCGCGCGGCCCGACGCCGACGCCAGGCATTCCCGACCGCATCCAGGAAAAACCGCCGCTGACGCCGGCACAGGACCCGGGCGACACGAAGAACCCACAGGATCCGCCGCTTAATCCGGCGCTGCTGCCGATCGGGGATCCGGCTGGGGCGGCGTGAGGGGTGAGCGGCAAAGCCGCGAAATGCGCTGAGTGCAGGCGAAGGGCAATGAATGGCGTGCCGGGCAGCCCCCTCATCCGCCCTACGGGCACCTTCTCCCCGAGGGGAGAAGAGGGCATCGAGACGTTGCGGCATATTCCCTTCTCCCCAGCGGGGAGAAGGTGGCCCGAAGGGTCGGATGAGGGGGCCGCACGGCACATGGCTCACGTCATCACCCAGCACTCAGCGATCTCCGCCAAGAGCGGCTTGACGCCCTCGCCCGAATGGCCTTTCCTCAGGGAAATGCATTCCAAGGAACACACCAATGCGCATTCGTCTTCTCGTCACCGCCCTAGCCGCCATCGTCGCCGGGCTCTCGGCCTGCCAGACGATGACGCCGGAGGAGCGGCGGGCGGCGGATGAGCAGCGGTGCCTGAGCTATGGCTTCCGGCGCGGCACGGATGGATTTGCCACCTGCCTGCAGCGCATCGATCTCGACCGGCGCGCCGAGTCGCGGGCGCAGAGCGCTGAGATGATGAACCGCATGGCCTGGGATCTGAACGGCCCCTACGTTTACCGCGATCGTTGGCGCTATCGTTACTGAGTACCCGGGCGCCCTGCCCCACACTCCACCGCTATTTTACACGGTTGCCCGCAGGTCCTTCGGACCCCGCCTGATCTCGTCCAGACCGCCGGCAATCACCGCCTGCGCTGCCGCCAGTCTCGCGATCGGCACGCGGAAGGGCGAGCAGGAGACATAGTCGAGGCCGATCGTTTCGCAAAAGCGGATCGAGGCCGGGTCGCCGCCATGTTCGCCGCAGATGCCGAGCTTCATGTCGTTGCGGGTCCGCCTGCCGCGTTCGGCGGCGATGCTGATCAATTCACCGACACCATCGAAATCCAGCGAGATGAAGGGATCGTGCTCGATGATGCCCTTGCGCTGATAGGTGGGGATGAAGGCCGAGGCGTCGTCGCGCGAAATGCCGAAGGTGGTCTGCGTCAGGTCGTTGGTGCCGAAGGAGAAGAATTCGGCGGCCTCGGCAATCACATGGGCGCGAAGGGCCGCACGCGGCAGCTCGATCATCGTTCCGACGAGATAATCGATCTTCATGCCTGCCTCGCGCATGACGTCGCCGGCGACGGCATCGATGTGCGCCTTGACGTAATCGAGCTCGGTGCGGAGGCCAACGAGCGGCACCATGATCTCGGGCACGACGGCAGCCCCGGTCTCCTTAGCTGCGGCCACCGCCGCCTCGAAGATGGCGCGGGCCTGCATCTCGACGATTTCGGGATAGGAGATCGCCAGCCGGCAGCCGCGATGGCCGAGCATCGGGTTGAATTCGTGCAGCGCGTCGACGCGCTGGCGAAGCACGGATGCCTCCATGCCCATGGCGAAGGCGACTTCGGCCACCTCGTCATCGGTCTTAGGCAGGAATTCGTGCAGCGGCGGATCGAGCAGGCGGATCGTCACCGGCAGGCCGTGCATGACGGTGAAGAGGCCGGTAAAATCCAGCCGCTGCATCGGCAGCAGCTTGTCGAGCGCCACCCGCCTGCCCTTCTCATCGACGGCCAGGATCATCTCGCGCATCACATGGATGCGCTCACCCTCGAAGAACATGTGTTCGGTGCGGCAAAGGCCGATGCCTTCGGCGCCGAAGGAGCGGGCAGCCAGCGCATCGGCCGGCGTATCGGCATTGGTGCGCACAGTCATGCGTCGGGCGCAGTCGGCCCAGCCCATGATGCGGCCGAAATCGCCAGACAGCTCCGGCTGGATCATCGGCACTTCGCCCTTCAGCACCTGGCCGGCCGAGCCGTCGATGGTGATGATATCGCCTTTCTTGAGCGTGACACCGACGCCGAGCAGCCGCTCGTTGCGCGCGTCGATGCGCATGGTGCCGGCGCCGACGACGCAGGGGATGCCCATGCCGCGGGCAACGACCGCCGCATGGCTGGTCATGCCGCCGCGGGTGGTCAGAATGCCTTCGGCGGCATGCATGCCGTGAATATCCTCGGGGCTGGTCTCAACCCTGAGCAGGATGACCTTGCGGCCCTCGGATTCCGCCTCGACGGCCTCTTCGGCGGTGAAGACGATGGCGCCGGTGGCAGCCCCCGGCGAGGCCGGCAGCCCGGAGCCGATCACCTGGCGGGTGACGCGCGGATCGATCGTCGGATGCAGCAGCTGGTCGAGGCTGGAGGGCTCGATGCGCAGCACCGCCTCGTCCTCGGTGATCACGCCCTCGTCGACCATGTCGACGGCGATCTTCATTGCCGCCCGCGTCGAGCGCTTGGCCGAGCGGGTCTGCAGCATCCAGAGCTTGCCGCGCTCGATGGTGAATTCGATATCCTGCATGTCGCGGTAATGGATCTCGAGGTCGGTGCAGATGCGGCAGAGCTCGCGGAACGCCTCCGGCATCAGCTTTTCCATCGAGGGTTTTTCGGAGCCGGAGGAAATTCGCCCATCCTCGGTGATGCTTTGCGGCGTGCGGATGCCGGCCACGACATCCTCGCCCTGGGCATTGACCAGGAATTCGCCATAAAGCGCTCTCTCGCCGGTCGAGGGGTTGCGGGTGAAGGCAACGCCGGTGGCGGAGCTATTACCGAGATTGCCGAAGACCATCGCCTGGATGTTGATCGCTGTGCCCCAAGCTTCCGGAATATTGTGGAGCTGGCGATAGGTGACGGCGCGCGCGCTCATCCAGCTGGAAAAGACGGCGCCGACGGCACCCCAAAGCTGGACTTCGGGATCCTGCGGGAATTCCTGCTCCAGCTCCTCCTCGATCAGCTTCTTGTAGAGAGAGACGATATGCTGCCATTCCGAGGCGCTGAGCTCGGTATCAAATTCATGGCCGAGCTTGGCCTTCTCGTCTTCCAGGATCTCCTCGAAGGCATCGTTGCCGAGACCCATGACGACATCGGCATACATCTGGATGAAGCGGCGGTAGCTGTCCCAGGCAAAACGCGCATCGCCGGCATCGTGGCCGAGCGCCTGCACGGTCTCGTCGTTGAGGCCGAGATTGAGCACCGTGTCCATCATGCCCGGCATCGAGACGCGGGCGCCGGAGCGCACCGATAAGAGCAGCGGCTGGCTGACAGAGCCGAAATGGCGGCCGGTGATTGCCTCGATCGCCGATATGCCGGCGCGCACCTCGGCCTTCACCGCATTCTCGATGTGGCGGCCGTTCTTGTAATAGGTGTTGCAGGCGTCGCTGACGATCGTCAGCCCCGGCGGCACCGGAAGTCCGAGCGCGCACATTTCCGCGAGATTGGCGCCCTTGCCGCCCAGAATCTCGTGATCGCGCGCCCGGCCCTCAGCCTGCCCGTCGCCGAACCTATAGACCCACTTGGTCATCTTCCCCCCAACACCACAAAGGGATCAGCTTAATCCCTCAGACTGCCGACAACGCTGCGCCCTCTTTCGTCATGCTCGGGCTTGTCCCGAGTATCTGCTACCGGTTGATGCGCAGCAGATCCTCGGCACAAGGCCGAGGATGACGCCGAGTAGGGAGCGACGTCTGTCAACTAACTTAGGGATTAGCTTAATCCCTTGGAGTTGAAATGAAAATCGACAAATGCGGCAAAATGTTGCGTTGCACAATAAATCTTGCGGCAGCCGGCGGTCAAAACGTTTGAAACATGGCTGACATGAAAAAAGGCACAAAAAAAGCTTTGCGGGACTGCAACAATGTCCCGCAAAGCCTTGTTTCCGTCCGGCCAGGAAAACCGGACGGGGGGTCCCTCAACCCAGGAACGGCTCAGCTTTTTGAAAAACAGAACCGCTCTGACCTCGTCATACGCAATTCCTGAGAAAATAGATCGCTACTTCCCAAGATTTGCTCTCGGTTTCCGGTTCTTGCCCTCGCCCGGAAAACCGCACGCAAATTCGACAATGCGCAACCTCTGGTCGCCCGCTTTCCAGCAGAGTAATTAGGTTGCGTTGAAACAACTTCTAATGCAAGTCAGCGAAAAGAGCATCACCCAAATGGGGTACAGACGGCAAGAGAGCCGACCTTTTTTGGTGTTTATTGCTTGACCTTTGATTTTACGCAATTTCTAGGCGCGAAGCCGCGCCATAGCTTTGCTGAAATTGCGTCGGCGCTCGGCGTCGACGTGGATGCTCGGGTCAAGCCCGAGCATGACGGAGACGGAGGGCGCGATGGCAAGAGGGGAAACGCCCGGAGCATTGTCTTGGTCAGCAGGTTCCCCACCCTCCGTCATCCTCGGGCTTGACCCGAGGATCCACACCGCGAGCACTGCCGGACCGTGAAAATAAGAAATATCGCCCTTCCCTAACGCCAAGAGAGACCGCAAAGGCTCTCCTCACGAAAACCTCAGGCAATCTCGCGCAGGCGCTCGGCCATTTGCAGGTCGACGGAGACGAGCTGGGAGACGCCCTGCTCGGCCATGGTGACGCCGAACAGGCGGTTCATGCGGGCCATGGTGATCGGATTGTGGGTGATGATGACGAAGCGGGTTTCGGTGGAGGCGGCCATTTCGTCCATCAGATTGCAGTAGCGCTCGACATTGTGGTCGTCGAGCGGCGCGTCCACTTCGTCGAGCACGCAGATCGGCGCCGGATTGGTGAGGAACACCGCAAAGATCAGCGCCATCGCCGTCAGCGCCTGTTCGCCGCCGGAGAGCAGCGTCATGGTCTGCGGCTTCTTGCCGGGCGGGCGGGCGAGGATTTCGAGGCCGGCTTCCAGCGGATCGTCGGATTCGATCAGCTGCAGTTCGGCGGTGCCGCCGCCGAAAAGATGGGTGAACAGCCGCTGGAACTGGGCGTTGACGATGTCGAAGGCGGCGATCAGCCGTTCGCGGCCCTCGCGGTTGAGGCTCTGGATGGCGCCGCGCAGCTTGCGGATCGCGTCGATGACGTCGTCGCGCTCCTTGATCAGCGCTTCGAGCTTTTCGCTCAGCTCCTTCTGTTCCTCGTCGGCGCGCAGGTTGACGGCGCCGAGCCGCTCGCGCTCGATCCTCAGGCGTTCCAGCTCGCGCTCGACTTCGCGCGGATCGGGAAGCGCCTGCATGGTCGGACGGCCGGTCAGCTGCAGCGCCTCATGCGGCGCGACGTTCAGGACCTCGCGGATGCGGCCTTCGCTTTCCTGCCGCTTCTCGCGAGCCGAAACCAGGCGCTCCTCGGCGCGGCCGCGGCGTTCACGGCATTCGGCAAGTTCCGACAAGGCCGTCGTCGCCTTCTGGTCGGCCTCGCGCTGGATGCGTTCGGCCTCGGCCAGAAGGTCGCTCGCCTGGCGGCGGGCCTCCTCGGCCTTCTGCAATTCGCTGAGCAAAGCGCGGCGCTTGTCGTCGAATTCATCCGGCGCCAGTTCGAGCTCGGCTGCCTCGTCGCGCGCCTCTTCCTCACGTTCGCGCAGTGTCGCAACATGGTCTTCAGCACTTGCCGCCCGCTGGCGCCAGGTCTCGCGCTCCTGGCCGATCGCCATGATGCGGCGCTGGCGGGCCTCGTTTTCCCTCGCCAGGCTTTCATGGCGGGCGCGGCTTTCGGCCAGCGCGCCGCGATCGGTCGCAACTTCCGCCTGCTGGAACCGCAGCCGCTCGTCGATCGCAGTCAGATCGGGCGCGTCCTCCAGCTCGATGCGGGCAGTCTCTTCCTGGATAGCAATCTCCTCCAGCTGCGACCGCAGCTGGCTGGCAGCCTCACTGACGACATCGCGGCGGCGGATCAGATCGCCGGAGGCACGCTCGGCGGAAGCGAGAGCGTCGCGCGCTTCGGCCAAATGACGCGCCGACAGGCGGCTCATGTCGCGCGCCTCGGCAAGCCGGCGCTCCTCGGCGCGGATCGCTTCGGCAGCGGCTGTCTGCCGCTCTTCGGCTTCGGCAAGCACGTCGCGAGCAAGGACGGCTTCACCTTCGAGCTCGGCCAGGCGGTTCTTCTGGGCAAGGCGCAGTGCCGCCGCACTCGGGGCATCGGCACCGGTGACATGGCCGTCCCAGCGATAGACGGCGCCCTCTTTCGTCACCAGCCGCTGGCCGGGCTTCAGCGCCGCCATCAGCCGCTCCGCATCGCCTTCCGCGACCAGGCCGATCTGGCGAAGGCGGCGGGTCAGTGCCGCCGGCGCGCGGACATGGGCAAGCAGCGGCGCAACACCGGATGGAAGCGCCGGATCGGCAGCACCATCGCCATTGTCTGACCAATGGGCCGGCGCCTCGGCATCGAGCGGCGATTCCAGATCGTCGCCGAGGGCAGCACCCAGCGCCGTCTCGAAGCCGCGATCGACCTTCAGCTCGTCGGCAACCGGCGGAAATTTGCCGGCCGCAGCACCGGCGGCGAGCATGCGGGAAATGGTGCGGGCCTCGGTTTCCAACGCATTCAGGCTCGAACGGGCCTGATCGACCGGCGCACGCGACAGCGCCTCGGTCTGGCGGGCCGCGGCAAGCGCCTGGTCGACCGCCTGCACCGCGGCCTCCGCATCGGCGACGGCGATCTCGCCGGCTTCGACGATGGCGCGTTTCTCGTCGGGATCAGGCAGGCCTGATATCTTCTCGCCGATGGCTGACAGTTCCTGGTTTGCCTCGTCCATCTGCCGTTCGAGGCGCATCCGCCGGTCCGTGAGATCGCGGATGGCGCGTTCCAGCTGGTTGCGGCCGGCGGCAGCCTCGGCGCGCTCGGCCGTCAGCTGGGTGAAGATGCGCTCGCTATCGGCAAGTTTTGCCGCCGCGCCCTCGAAGGTCTCGCGGGTTTCCTCGGCATAACGGCCGGAATCGGCGAGGATTTCTGAAATCTCCGCCTCTTCGGCATCGAGCCTTGCCAGGATGACGGCATTGTCGGCCACCAGCCGCTGCTCGCGGCTTATATCCTCGGCAAGCTGGGCGAGACGGCGGGTCAGCTCGTCGCGGCGGCGCAGGATGCGGCCGGCATCTTCCTCCAGCTGGCTTCTGGCGATCTGCAGGCGCTGCAGGGCTGCGGCCGCACGCGCCTCGCCCTCGCGCAGTTCCGGCAGCTTCAAGCTGGCGACAGCCTGGTTCTTCGCCGCCTCCATCTGCATCTGCGCCTTTTCAGCGACGACGGAGGTCGCCTGGTTCAAGGCGCTGTCGGCCTCGGCCTCGGCTTCCTTGGCCTGCACCCAGCGGATATGCAGCAGCATCGCCTCGCGGGCGCGGATATCGGCAGACAGAGTCTTGAAGCGGTTTGCCTGGCGCGCCTGGCGCTTCAGGCTTTCGATCTGGCTTTCGAGCTGCGAGGTGACGTCGTCGAGGCGCTCGAGATTGCCTTCGGCGGCGCGCAGCCGCAGCTCGGCCTCGTGGCGGCGGGAATGCAGGCCGGAAATGCCGGCCGCCTCTTCCAGCAGCTGGCGGCGGGCCTGCGGCTTGGCCTGGATCAGCTCGCCGATGCGCCCCTGCCCGACCATCGACGGCGAACGCGCGCCGGTGGAAGCGTCGGCAAACAGCAGCTGCACGTCCTTGGCGCGGCTTTCCTTGCCGTTGATGCGATAGAGCGAACCCTGTTCGCGCTCGATGCGGCGGGTGACCTGGATCTCGTCGCTGTCGTTGAAGGCGGCAGGCGCGGTGCGCTCGGCATTATCGAGATAGAGCGCCACCTCCGCGGTATTGCGCGCCGGGCGGTTGCCGGAACCCGAGAAGATCACGTCGTCCATGCCGGAGGCGCGCATGTTCTTGTAGGAATTTTCGCCCATCACCCAGCGCAGCGCCTCGACGAGGTTCGACTTGCCGCAGCCGTTCGGGCCGACGACGCCGGTCAGTCCCCGCTCGATAATGAATTCCGTCGGCTCGACGAAGGATTTGAAGCCGACCAGGCGCAGCTTGTTGAACTTCATGCAGCCGCTCCGCAGCGCGGGGCGGGCTCGTCATGCAGCCACGAAAAAACGGGCGCGCGGCTTTCGCCGTCGCCCGTTCTATCGAAACGATCCGGTTCAGAGCAGGCTGTCGATGAGCTTCGACAAAGTGTCAACCGGCATGTCTCCAGAGTAGCGCTTGCCATTGATCAGGAAAGTCGGGGTGGCGTTGACGCCGAAATCCTTGGAACCTCTTTCCCGCGTGGCGTTCACTTCATCCAGAAGCTTCTGGTTCGTCAAGCATTTCGTGAAGCTATCCTCAGTAAATCCGGCAAGCTTCGACATCTGCAGCAGTGCGGCGCGGCCATCATCGGCGGCGGCCCAGACCTGCTGCTGCTTGAAGAGCATGGAAACCATCGGGAAATACTGTTCCGGCGTGCTCAACTGCTCCGGATTGGAAGAATTGCAGCGGGCGAGCATGAAGGCAGCGGCGGCGCGCGGGTCGAAGGGGAATTCGCGGATGATAAACTGCACCTTGCCGCTGTCGACATATTTCTGCTTGATCGTGTCGAAGACGGTGTTGTGGAAATGGGCGCAATGCGGGCAGGTCATCGACATGTATTCGACGATCTTGACCGGGGCATCGGCCTTGCCGAGCGCCATTTCCGGCAGCACGCCGGGCTTCAGCACTTCGGCCATGTCGACATCGCCGTCGGACTCCGGCATTTCGGTCGCCGAGGTAGCTGCCGTCTGCATGGTGTCGACATTGGTGCCATCAGCCATGGTCTTACCGGAGGACGAAGCATCGGCAGCGTCCTTGCTGTCGTTGCAGGCGACAAGCGCTACGGCAGCGGCGGCGATGGCGATACCGCTGAGCAGGCGGCGTTTCGTCAGTTGCATTTCGGACATCTGCATGGATTCCCCATAACTAATAAGATTGACGGCATGACTGTGCGATATAACGGCTGGCGGCCACTCACAAGGCACGGTTCACCAACTTCCTTCAAAGAATTGTGACCGTGGTGGGACCGAAAGCGGACGTCGCGTTCCGAAATGAGCGATTCTCAGTTTTCGCGGAAAGCCGAAGGCGTATTCCGGCCGGCGTAGAACAGCCTCAATATCTGTACCCGATCCTTCACGACCCGGTAGGCGATCGTCACACGCCGCTCGAAAACCAGAATGCGAACCCCCGGGGCAAAATCCTCGCGCGGCGCTCCCCTTTCCGGCATGTCTTCCAGACCATGACAGATCTGCCTCAGCCGGCGGATGAATTCCATCGCCGCCATAGAATTGTCCGCAGCGATGAATGCGTAGATATCGAGCAGATCCTTCTCCGCTCTAGGACGAAATACAACCTTAAGCGCCACCATCCTCAGCCTTCATCCGCTCGGCATGCAGACGTTCGAGCCGCTCGAAGACCACATCGGCATCGATATCCGAACCCGGATCATCGATCGCCTCGCGGATTTTCAGACGCATGATTTCGTCGATCGCATCCTCTTCCCGGTCGAGCGCACGCAATGCGGCGCGAATGACCTCGCTCGCCGAACTATAGGCGCCCGATTGCAGCCGTCCTTCTAGGCTTTTCTGCTGACTGCCGAGCGTAACCGTAATGGGTTTGCTGCTGCGCATTCCTGTTCACTCCTATCAAGTGATTACAGTGTAATACGCCTGTGACAGAGTTCAAGTCACACTTCACGCCTAAGCTTTTCAAGCTGGCGTTCGGCTGATCGAGATGAAACTCAATCTTCCGCGCTATAACGCGCCGTCAGCTCGGCCAGCGGCACCGTATCGCCCTCATCGCGGCGAAGTTCTTCGAGGCGCCTTTCGGCAAGATAGATATCTTCGACGTCGTCGAGATGCGCAAGGATGGCTTGACGCACATAGAAACTCTTGCTGCGGCCGGTACGCCTCGAAAGCTCAATCAGCCGCGTTTCGATATCAGTGGGCAACTGCAAGACCAGCATGATTTTTCTCCCGTCTGCGATACAAGTATAGCAGACGACTGTTCAGAGGGATATTTTAATGCATTCTTTGACGAAGACTTTTCTCTATTACGTTCTTATTGCATCTGTCGCATTGGCCATAAACGTCAAGAGCGTGCTCGCGGCTGAAGACAGCGGTAGTATTGTTTTCAGATGCTTAAATGTCTAAAGCTGCCTGCGGACGCGCCGAGTGCTTATAGCTTCCTGATTGTAGCGGTCATCAAGGATGGATCTGCCGACTTTTTATCCATCAACTTCCGCACTCCACCATCCGAATGGGAAAAAACCGCAGCCCCGTTGATCGCTGATGCGATCACACAGTGCGAGCCTTATAGCTCTGTCTCGGGCAGGATGGAATTTGCTGTTACCCGCGAGCTTGTCGAAGCAGGATCAAAAAACTAAGCATGCGGAGATAGGGCGTTTTGCTCATCAGCGTTGATTCCCCCGCTTCCCCATCACCGCGGTCCCCAAACGCTGGATCGCCTGGCGCAGCTTGTCGTTCTCTATCCCCTCCATCATGCCTTCGAGCTTGCGGGCGGCTTCGCCCTTCAGCGGCGGCGGGGTGCGGGAGCGGCGGGTGGCTTGTGAGACCGGCTTCTGGACGATGCGGATCTGGTGGACGGCGGCAAAGCCGAAGAAGCTGTTGATGCGCTGGATGAGTTCTCCCTGGGCATGGGTGAGGAAAAGTGCACGCGCGCCTTCGCAGGCAATCGTCAGTACGCCGGGGCGGAAGCCGCCGGTCTCATTGCCGCCGCGGGCCCAGGCGATCTTTTCCGGCCGGGTACAATCGGCGAAATCCTCGCCGGCAATTTCGCTCCACGAGCCGAGCAGCGCCGTGTTGATGCCGGCGCGCCGGGCAAGCACGGGATCGATCAGCCCGTTCGCCAGCTCGGAAATCTGCTTTGCACCTTTGCGTGGATAACTCATCGAAACCCTTCAGCGACGCCACCAATTCGCACGCCAATTCGTATTGGCGACTTGATCGCGCGGCATTGCTTCGCCAAGTATAGGTACTTCCCCCCATCGCGGCAAATCATGACGATCACCACACTCGACACGCCCTCAGCCAAGCCCCTGCTCGACTGGTACGATCGCCACCACCGCGAGCTGCCCTGGCGCGTCTCGCCCGGCATGGCGGCCCGCGGCGTCAAACCCGATCCCTATCGCGTCTGGCTGTCCGAGGTGATGCTGCAGCAGACGACGGTGCAGGCGGTCAAACCCTATTTCGAAAAGTTTCTGCAGCGTTGGCCTCAGGTGACCGATCTTGCCGCGGCGGAGACCGACGCGGTGATGGCCGCCTGGGCGGGGCTTGGCTATTACGCGCGGGCCCGCAACCTGAAGAAATGCGCCGAAGCGGTGGCGAAAGAGCATGGCGGCATCTTTCCCGATACCGAAGAGGGTCTCAAGTCGCTCCCCGGCATCGGCGACTATACGGCCGCCGCCGTCGCGGCCATCGCCTTCAACCGCCAGGCGGCAGTCATGGACGGCAATGTCGAGCGGGTGATCTCCAGGCTCTATGCGATCGACACGCCGCTTCCGGCCGCAAAGCCGGCGATGAAGGAGAAGGTGGCGCTGTTGACGCCCGCCGATCGGCCCGGCGATTTCGCCCAGGCGATGATGGATCTGGGTGCCACGATCTGCACGCCGAAGCGGCCGGCCTGTTCGCTCTGTCCGTTCCGCGGTGCCTGCGCGGCGCTGAAGCTTTCCGATCCGGAGCTCTTTCCGGTCAAGGCGGCGAAGAAGGAGAAGCCGGTCAGATATGGCGCGGCCTTCATCGCGGTAACAGGTGACGGCGAGATCCTGCTCAGACGGCGCATCGACAGCGGCCTGCTCGGCGGCATGACCGAGGTGCCGACGACGGCGTGGACGGCGCGCATCGACGGCGAAACCTCAGCTGCCGCCGCGCCCTTCGAAGCGGCATGGCAGGCCGCTGGCACCGTCATCCATGTCTTCACCCATTTCGAGCTCAGGCTTTCGATCTGGCGTGCGGCCATCGCTGCCAAGGTTGCCATGGATGACGGCACGAATGACGGATGGTGGGAGCCGGTTACAAATCTTGAAGCCCAGGCCTTACCAACCATCATGAAAAAAGCGATCGCAGCGGCTATTCCTCTCGCGTTTAAAACATCCAAGGGATGACCATGACCACCGACATAAGACATATCGTTTTCGACATCGGCAAAGTCCTAATTCATTACGATCCGCATCTCCCTTTCAGCCGCCTCATCCCCGATGAGGCCGAGCGCCACTGGTTCTTCGCCAATATCTGCACCCATGACTGGAACATCGAGCAGGACCGCGGCCGCACATGGGCGGAGGCCGAAGCGCTGCTGATAAAACAGCACCCTGCCCGCGAAGAGCATATCCGGGCCTTCCGCAAATATTGGCACGAGATGGTGCCGCACGCCTATGACGACAGCGTAGCGATCATGGAAGGGCTGATTGCCCAGGGGCGCGACGTGACGATGCTGACCAACTTCGCCTCCGACACGTTCCGCGAGGCGCAGCAACGCTTCCCCTTCCTGACCAAACCGCGCGGCGTCACCGTTTCCGGCGATGTCGGTCTGATCAAGCCCGATATCGCCATCTACGAGACGCATACGAAAAGCTTCGGCCTCGATCCGGCAGCGACGATCTTCATCGACGACGCGCCTGTTAATGTCGAGGGCGCCAAGGCCTTCGGCTGGAATGCGGTGCTGTTTTCGGGCGCCGACAAATTGCGCAGCGATCTCGCCGGCTATGGGGTGAAGGTCTGAAACCCATGGCTTTCGACCCGGCAAAGCAAATCGAACTCTTCCACGCCGCGATCAACGCCCTCGATTTTCCGGCGATCGAGAATTATTTCGCCGAGGATGCGACCTATGTCTCGAACGGCGTCGGCGATCTCACCGGACGGGCTGAGATCATGGCTGCCTTCCGGCATTATTTCGACGACTATCCCGATCAAACGGCGGAAAATTCGCTGGTGGAAACATTGACGCCGCTCTCCGGCCGGTCGGTCTGGTCGGTGCGCGCCACCCACAGCAAGACGGGCAAGCCGCTGATCCGCGAGGGTGAGGAGACGATCATCTTCAACGCGGAAGGCCGCGTCACAAGGGTCGAGGTCACCGATTATCGCGACTTCTGAAAATGGTATTCTTGAATAGAGGACGCCCGGGTTTGACCCCGGGCGCCTTGGTCTTCTTCCGCAACTGGAGGAAACCGGAAGAAGGTATTTCGATCTCGCGAAGGCGCTGCTCACTCCGCCTTTGCAAGATCACTGCGGATGACGGACCTGAGATCGTCGATCGGGCGCAGGGACTGCCCGTCTTCGAAATGCCAGAAGGTCCATCCGTTGCATGCATCGAGACCCTGCACCTTGGCGCCGAGACGATGAATGGAGCCGGCCTCGCCGCCGGAAGCCACGGTGCCGTCGGCGCGGACAATTGCGCTATAACGGCGCTTGGCGTCGGTCAGCACCTGGCCGGGCTTGATCAGGCCGCTTTCAACCAGCACGTTGAAGGCGACACGGACTTCGGCCTTCTTGCCGGTCATGACGGTTAGTTCCGCCTTGCCGAGCGGCTCGACGGCGGCGATGCGGGCTGCGGCCGCATCGATATAATCCTGCTCGCGCTCGATGCCGACGAAGTGGCGGCCGAGGCGCTTGGCGACGGCACCCGTCGTTCCCGAGCCGAAGAAGGGATCGAGCACGATATCGCCGGGCTTGGTCGAGGCCATGATGACGCGGGCAAGCAGCGCTTCCGGCTTCTGCGTCGGATGGGCCTTCTTGCCGTCCTCGCCCTTTAGCCGCTCACCGCCGCTGCAGATCGGGAAGAGCCAATCGGAGCGCATCTGCACGTCGTCATTGGCGGCCTTCAGCGCATCGTAATTGAAGGTATAGCCCTTGGCCTTGGCGCTGGGGCTTGCCCAGATCATCGTCTCATGGGCGTTCTGGAAACGGCGGCCCTTGAAATTCGGCATCGGGTTGGTCTTGCGCCAGATGATGTCGTTGAGGATCCAGAAATTCAGATCCTGCAGCGTGGCACCGACGCGGAAGATATTGTGATAGGAGCCGATCACCCAGATCGAGCCTGATGGTTTCAGCACCCGGCGGCAAGCCAGCAGCCAGGCGCGGGTAAAAGCGTCATAGGCCTCGAAGGAGGCGAACTGATCCCATTCGTCGTCGACCGCATCGACCAGCGACTGATCGGGACGATGCAGCGTACCGCCGAGCTGGAGATTATACGGCGGATCGGCAAAGATGATATCGACGGAGTGGCTGGGCAAAGCCTCAAGGGCGCTGACGCAATCGCCCTTGATGATCGTGTCGACCCATGAATCCGACCGGGATCCCGGCCGGGAATCCGACTTGACGGAAGCCTTGAGGTCGGCAAGCGGAAAAACTGATGCCATTTAAATACTCACTCACGCTCTACGCTTAACTGTCCGTTATGGTTACGCAACTTAGTTACCAAAGCCTGAAGCGCTGGCCGATTTCGGGAATTTTTTCGGGTGGCAGTCGGGCAAACTGGGCTGAGATGGCCTGAGCCCGTCGCGGCTGAACTGAGGTTCAACGGCGTCAGCTATCTTTCTATTCTAGATTTTCCCTGACATTGGCAATACTCGTTATCGAGTCAAACATCAGCGTATATTCCAGCAATATAGTGTCTGTTATTTTACCATCCTGAATTCTTCTCATGTCGCAGCTAACGCTCTTCTCAAAATAGCTGCCCTTTATGCTGCATTCTCCTTCGATTTCGTTTTGACTGCCGTTGGTCAAGCGCGCAGCATCCGAGATTGCCCGCTCTGGGAATGTAACTCCAATGAAATCAGGATTCTGGATGAACATCATAATGGTCGAAATTATGAGGAGCGCTAAGACAATGGAAATAAAGGAAAATATAACCACCCACGTAAATTTTATTATCCTTGACGCCCACACGATTTGGCTTTCCCATCCGGTTAGAGATTTTGGCTGTCGGTAGCATATCCTTCAATTTGATAGATGAAATAAATTCGTTGTCACGCCAACCGATGCGCCAATGCGTAACGAACGGGGCGGATTGGACGCCACGCGTCACGCCGCGTCGTGAACCCTGCGGCTGTCACCCGGCGCTTCGTCGCGTTCGAACATGCCGTAATCGCGCACCACACTGGCGATCCGCAGCCGATAATCGGCGAAGATGCCGCCGCGGCCGGCCTGCTGGGCTGCCCGGTGAGACTTGAGATTGCGCCACTCCTTCACCGCCGCCTCGTCTCGGAAGAAGGAGAGCGACAGCAGCTTGCCGCGCGTCGTCAGGCTCTCGAAACGCTCGATCGAGATGAAGCCGTCGATCTTTTCGAGTTCGCCGCGCAACTCGCCGGCGAGATCCAGATATTTGTGGCGTTCGCCCATATAGGGCACGACTTCGAAGATGACGGCGATCATGGCAGCACCAGCTTGGCGTGAGGGGCGGAGACATTTTTGAGGAAGATGCGATCCTCCTTGAGGATGAAGCCTTCGCGTCTGGCAAATTCATAATTCTCACGGCCGAGCGGGTCGGCAGCCAGCCTGGCGCGATAGGCTTCGTAGGCGGCGAGGCTTTCGATATTGTAGACGCCGTAAGCGGTCGTTGCCGATCCCTCGTGCGGGCCGAAATAGCCGATCAAGTCGGCGCCGTTTCGCGGAATTGCCTGGCCCCAGTTGCGGGCATAGTCGGCAAACGCCTCCTTCTTGAATGGGTCGATTTCGTAACGGATGAAGCAGGTGATCATGGTTTTCTCCTTTGGCTCTTCATCCGTTTTCGCACGTTGCCTGACGGCGATGCTTCGGTTACGATCGAACTATGAAGGAAGGTCCAGACATTGCGCAGATCGGCGCGCTCATCGGTGATCCGGCGCGCGCCAACATGCTGGCGGCGCTGACCGGCGGCCGGGCGCTGACGGCGACCGAGCTTGCCGGCGTCGGCGGCATCACCGTGCAGACGGCGAGCACGCATCTCGCCAAGCTCGAGGCCGGCGGGTTGCTAGCCCAGCGCAAGCAAGGGCGCCACCGTTATTTCACGCTGGCCGACGAGGCCGTCGCCCGGCTGATCGAAAGCATGATGGGCTTTGCCGCCGGGCGCGGGCATCTGCGCCACCAGCCGGGGCCGAAAGAGCCGGCGCTGCGCAAGGCGCGTATCTGCTACGATCATCTTGCCGGCGATTACGGCGTGCGCATGCTCGACAGCCTGATTGCATCAGGCGCGATCGACGCGGTCGGAGACGGCCTGGCGCTGATGGAAAAGGGCGAAAGCGATCTCCAATGCATCGGCATCAATGTTGGTGACCTCAGATCCTCGCGCCGGCCGCTCTGCCGCTCCTGCCTCGACTGGAGCGAAAGACGCGCCCACCTCGCCGGCAGTCTCGGCAAGGCCCTGCTTTCAAGCTTCCTCGATAAGGGCTGGGCGCGGCGCACGGCGGAAAGCCGCTCGATCCTGTTTTCGCCGGAGGGCGACCGGCAGTTTTTGAAGCTTTTTCCGGTCGATGCGTAGGTTATACGAATCTGCAAAAGCCTTTGAACGCAGTCGCAGCGCCACCTCCCTGTCCCCTCGCCGCCTCCCATTGCGCCACTGCC
>NZ_VSZV01000346.1:57883-92265 GCF_008919455.1 Rhizobium sp. PEPV16 | reverse complement strand
AGAACGAAAGACTTCGTCGCCAGCAGCGCCGCCGCCCTCGTTCAGTGAGTGGGCTTATAGAACTAACCAATCAGAACAGTCAACAGCGCCTTTCGAAAAAATTGATTTTTCTTTCAAACCATTGTTTTTACAGGAAAAATTCCGGACAGCACGCAAATGCGTTCGTTTCCCGGATTCCGACCGGCCTTACACGGCCAGGAAAGATGATCGTCTTTCGACTTTTCGTGGAAAGAACGCTGTTTTGTCTCCCACGCCCCGACATCATCACAATCTGCTGGTCTTAAGAGACACATGATTCACACAGGCAAATGCAGGCAGACTGCCTTTTCCTGAGTGATTTGACTTCCATGCCCAAAATATGCACATCTTTCGCCCCAGCCAGGATGGCCGATACATGCTCCCACAGACGCCTGATGTAAGGACGCGGACCCGACTGCCATGATGACGGAGAAAATGATGATCCGCTCGTTGGGCAACGAGCCTCCGCTTCTGGCCGACGGCAGACGCGCACCCGACCGGCGCGAAGTTTCCTTGCGCTGGCTCTCGGGCACGTTCCTCACCGGCATTACATCATCCGTCCTGATGGGTGTCGCCCTTTTTGCCGCCCTTGATGGCCGCCAGCAATTGGCGATCCCCGCCGAAGCCTATGCAAGTGTTGCGGCAGACGCGCATGAGGATACGACAGTGATCCGCGGTGGCCGGCTGATCGCGCCTGCCATCGCCGCAAAACCGTCCGACCGTGCCATCATGGAAGTCTCAACTGTCGTCCATGACGGCGAAAAGGAAGTCGTACGCCGCCAGCCCTTCGCACACGTGAAGATGACGCTGGCCGCCAACCATGTGGCGACGGAGGACTATCCCGACTTCGATCCTCTGGCGATCTTTTCCGCCGACGAGCCGCAGCCCGCGCCGCAAAGCCGCACAGGCGCGCTTTACGGCTCCGACGTCGAATCCGAAGTCAGCCTGAAGACCATTCCCTTCCCGACCGGCAAGACCAGCATGCAGATGGCATCCGGCCTGTCGCTCGAGGAGGTCGAAGAGAATGTGCGCTCCAACGGCTCGGTGCTGACCGACGGCAACACGCAGCTCGCAGCCCTTTATTACGTCGATCCGCGTCGTTTCTCCAACGAGGATGCCGATGTCGATCTGACGGCCGGTCTGTCCGCCCGCGTGCTCGAACAGAACATGACGGTCTCCGCATCGGAATCGATCACGCCGCAGACCGAAGAATTCGCCGACGACATCCTGCCGGTGCGCGTCGACACGCCGATCGCCAAGGCGCTGACGGAGTCAGGCTATCCGCAGCAATATGCCGATGGCATCGCCGGCTATATCGCGCAGCAACTGGGTTCTCCTGATCTCGACAAGGGCGATGTACTGCGCATCGGCATCATTCAGAAGGGCGAACAGGCAAAGATCATCCGAGCCAGCGTCTATCGCGGCACGCGCCATCTCGTCACCGTGGCCGTCGACGACAAGGGCAGATATGTGCCCGGCAGTGAGCCGCCGATGCTGGATGCCATCGCCACCGCCTTCGATGACAATTCCTTCGCACCGCCCCCCGGCCAGAACCTGCCGCGCGTCTATGACGGCATCTATCGTGCTGCCCTTTCCTACGGCATGACCAAGGATATGACGGCGCTGATCATCAAGCTGCTCGCCAGCAATGTCGATTTCCAGGCGCAGCTGAGGCCGACCGACAGTCTCGAAGCCTTCTTCTCCGTCGCCGACAGCGCCGGTCAGGCGACCGAGGATTCCGAACTGCTCTATGTCAACGCCCGTTTCGGCGATACGCAGACGCGCTTTTACCGCTTCCAGGACCCCGACGACGGCACGGTCGATTATTTCGACGAGAACGGCAAGAGCATCCGCCAGTTCCTGCTGCGCAACCCGGTGCCGAACGGCATCTTCAAATCTGGCTTCGGCATGCGCCGCCACCCGATCCTCGGTTTCGCCCGCATGCACACCGGCGTCGATTGGGCAGCACCGCGCGGCACGGCGATCATCGCCGCCGGCAACGGCACGGTCGAAAAGGCCGGCTGGGATTCCGGCGGTTACGGCAACCAGACGATCGTGCGCCATGCCAACGGCTATGAATCCTCCTACAATCACCAGAGCGCCATCGCCAAGGGCGTCGTCCCCGGCGCCAAGATCCGCCAGGGCCAGGTGATCGGCTGGGTCGGCACGACGGGCGAATCCACCGGCCCGCACCTGCATTACGAGCTGATCGTCAATGGCACCAAGGTCGATCCGCTGCGCATCCGGCTGCCGGGCGGCAAATCGCTGCAGGGCGAGGCGCTGGCGAAATTCGAAGACGAGCGCAAGCGCATCGATACGCTGCTGAACAACCAGACACCAGACCAGGTGGCGAGCAAGTAGCGTCTATCTACGCTGCTTCGCCTCCGACAGACGCCCCGGCCACCCAACGAAAAATGGCGGCCGAAGCCGCCATTTCCCATTCATCCGGCAAACTGGATTTACGCTGCTTCGCTCACCGTCTGCCTTGTCCTGAACTGCAACCGGTCCGAACCGCTCGTCACCGTCACCGTCGATCCATCCGGCACCTGGCCGGACAGGATCTGCTCGGCCAGCGGATCCTGCACGAACTTCTGGATCACCCGCTTCAGCGGCCTTGCGCCGTAGACCGGATCGTAACCCTTGTTCGCCAGCCAATGGCGGGCTTCCTCGTCGAGATCGATGACGATCTTGCGCTCGGATAGCAGAGCCACCAGCCGCTTCAGCTGGATATCGACGATCGCGCCCATCTCCTCGCGCTTCAGGCGATGGAAGAGGATGATCTCGTCGATGCGGTTCAGGAATTCCGGCCGGAAATGTCCGCGCACGACCTCCATCACCTGCTCGCGAACCGTGTCGCTGTCGTCGCCGTCCCTCAGTTGCGTCAGATATTCGGCGCCGAGGTTCGAAGTCATGATGATCATCGTGTTACGGAAGTCGACCGTCCGGCCCTGACCGTCCGTCAGGCGTCCGTCGTCCAGCACCTGCAGCAGGATGTTGAAGACGTCGGGATGCGCCTTTTCGATCTCGTCGAACAGCACGACCTGATAGGGCCTGCGGCGCACCGCTTCCGTCAGCGCTCCGCCTTCGTCATAACCGACATAGCCGGGAGGCGCACCGATCAGCCGGGCAACGGAGTGCTTCTCCATATATTCCGACATATCCATGCGCACCATCGCCGTTTCGTCGTCGAAGAGGAAGCGGGCGAGCGCCTTGGTGAGCTCCGTCTTGCCGACGCCGGTCGGGCCGAGGAAGATGAACGAACCGATCGGCCGGTTCGGATCCTGCAGGCCGGCGCGCGCGCGGCGGACGGCGCGCGACACGGCCTGAACCGCATCGCCCTGACCGATCACCGATTTCGCCAGTTCGTCTTCCATCCGAAGCAGCTTGTCGCGTTCGCCCTCCAGCATCCTGTCGACCGGAATGCCGGTCCAGCGGGACACGACATGGGCGATGTTGTCGGGGATGACCACCTCCTGCACCATCGCGCCGCGGTCGCCATCCTGCTTCTCGGCATCGACGAGCTGCTTTTCAAGATCGGGAATGACGCCGTAGGTCAGCTCGCCGGCACGCTGGAATTCGCCTTTGCGCTGGGCGATCGCCAGTTCGTTGCGGGCATCGTCGAGCTGCTTTTTGAGATCGGCGGCAAGGCCGAGTTTCTGCTTTTCCGCCTGCCAGCGGGCCGTCAGCGCATCGGCCTGTTCCTCGAGATCGGTCACCTCGGTTTCCAGCCGCTTCAGACGGTCGGCGGACGCGACGTCCGTTTCCTTTTTCAGCGCTTCGCGCTCGATCTTCAGCTGCATGATGCGGCGGTCAAGTTCGTCGAGCTCTTCCGGCTTGGAATCCACCTGCATGCGCAGCCGCGCTGCCGCCTCGTCCATCAGGTCGATCGCCTTGTCGGGCAGGAAACGGTCGGTGATATAGCGGTTGGAAAGCGTCGCAGCCGCCACCAACGCCGCATCGGCGATGCGCACCTTGTGGTGCTGCTCGTATTTTTCCTTCAGGCCACGCAGGATCGAGATCGTATCTTCGACCGTCGGTTCGTCGACAACGACGGGCTGGAAGCGGCGGGCAAGAGCCGGATCCTTCTCGACATGTTTGCGATATTCATCGAGCGTCGTCGCGCCGACGCAATGCAGCTCGCCGCGGGCAAGGGCGGGCTTCAGGAGGTTGGAAGCATCCATCGCTCCATCCGCCTTGCCGGCGCCCACCAGCGTGTGCATCTCGTCGATGAACAGGATGATCTCGCCGTTTTCCGCCTGGACTTCATTGAGCACCGCCTTCAGCCGCTCCTCGAATTCGCCGCGGTATTTCGCACCGGCAATCAACGCGCCCATGTCGAGCGCCATCAGTTTCTTGTCCTTGAGCGATTCCGGCACGTCACCGTTGACGATGCGCAGCGCCAGGCCCTCGACGATCGCCGTCTTGCCGACGCCAGGTTCGCCGATCAGCACAGGATTGTTCTTGGTGCGGCGCGAAAGCACCTGGATGGTGCGGCGGATTTCGTCGTCGCGGCCGATCACCGGGTCGAGCTTGCCCTCGCGGGCTTCGGCGGTGAGGTCGCGTGCGAACTTTTTCAGTGAGTCGAAACCCTGCTCGGCATTGGAGGAATCCGCCGTCCGACCCTTGCGGATGTCATTGATGACCTGGTTGAGGCCCTGGGCCGTCACGCCTGAGTTCTTCAGCGTCGAAAAGGTCGAGGCCGAGGATTCGATCGCCAGCGCCTGCAGCAGGCGCTCGACAGTGACGAAGCTGTCGCCGGCCTTCTTCGCCGCTTCTTCGGCGGTCGAAAGGACCTTGGCGAGCGGTTGTGCCAGATAGATGTTGCCGTTGCCGCCGGAGATCTTCGGCAACTTGGCGAGAGCCGCGTCATTGGCCAGGCGGGCGGCCTTGGCATCGCCGCCGGCACGCTCGATCAGCGACGACGCCATGCCCTGATCGTCGTCGAGCAGGACTTTCAGCACATGTTCCGGTGTAAATTGCTGGTGACCCTGCGCCAACGCATAGGTCTGGGCGGACTGGATGAAACCGCGCACCCGCTCCGAATATTTCTCGATATTCATATTCTACCTCCATAGATCGCCCTGCCCTGAAGAGGCGCAGACCGATGATTGAGATCGACCCCCTGAAAAGGCAGGTCGCGCTTTGCCCGGCTGGGATTCGGGCGAAGCAGTTCGAAGAGAATATGGTAGCCGGTTCTGCGAGTTTAAAGAGCCCATAAAATGAAAATCCCCGGCACAAGGCCGGGGATTTTCAAGCTAATTCGAGTAGATGGCATGACCGTCACGCTCTCCCCTGAAGGGAAAGCGAAATCCTCATTCCGAGGCGACGTCAGCCAGCACCGGCGCCTCGGCAGAGGCGCCCTCGCCTTCAGCGGCGGCTTCTTCGCCCTCAGCACCGCGACGCGGGCGACGGGGACGGCTGCCGGTGCTGCGGCGGCGGGGCTGGCGTTCGCGCGGCTGGCCGCCGGCACCTTCCTCGTCCATCGCGACTTCGGCCGGAATGCCTTCGATCTCCGGCTGCGGGCCGGTTCCATCGATGACCTCGGACTGAGGTGCCGGCGCAGGCGCCTGAGAGGCTACCGGCTTCGGCTGTGCCTGCGGCTGGTGCTGTCTGCTCTGCTGCGGCTGGTGCGGCCTGCTCTGCGGCGGCTGGACGATAACGACATCGTCGCCGTCATTGTCATTGTCATTCTCATTGTTGTCCATATCGTCGCCGTCGCGGTCCGCACCTTCGCGATCATTGTACTCGCCACGGTCGTCACGCTGGAAGCGTTCCTGCATCTGCGCTTGGGCGCTGGCGATGATACGATTGTAATGTTCGGCGTGCTGGAGATAGTTCTCGGCCATCACGCGATCGCCGGAGCTTTGGGCGTCGCGGGCGAGCTGCGCGTATTTTTCGGCGATATGCTGCGCCGTACCGCGAATCTTCACATCGGGGCCGGAGCTGTCATAGGACCGGGTCAGCGGATTGCCGCCCTTGCGGTTGAAATTGTTGTTATTGTTATTTCCACCGCCGCCGCCACCGCCGCCGTTGTTATTGTTACCACGCCCTCGACCGCGCTTGTTCTGCTGTCCTGGCCTCATAGATCGTTCACCTGAATTCTCTGTTTGTGATGGATACATGGCACCAACCGCCATGACCGGAAACCGGGTCAGGACCTTTGTGCCGCGAGCATACTGCGCCTTTGCGCCGACCTGCCGCTTGGTTCTCAAGTCAGTTTGACTGATTCACGCATTGGGTCGTGTTCAACCGTTGAAACTCTCGTTTAAAAGAGCGGACCCCCGAGGCAAACCAAGTACCGAACGAATCTCGTTCATTCCTATCTGCCCAACACGTGACCGCAACCTATATTGCTTCACCGGGAAATCCAAGCCTTTTCTTCGCAATAACAATAATGTCTCGCCCAATGCCGCATTATCGTCTTTCACGCGAGCGCGAACACAAGCACCCTGTCGTTCTGACCATAATCTTTCACGGATTTAAGGCACCTGAAGCCTTTCGCTTCAAAGATCGCCGTCACGTCGTTTCGCTGATCGTAGCCGATTTCCAGTCCGACGACCCCATTGGGCCTGATGAACCTTGCCGCATCCTTGGCTATGGCTTTGTAGCCGTCAAGCCCATCCGGGCCGCCATCCAGAGCCGCTGCCGGATCAAATTTAGTCACTTCGGGAGCGAGATCGTGAATGACATTGGAAGCAATATAGGGCGGATTTGAGACAATCGCGTGAAAGGATCCCTGGATGTGCTCGAACCAACTCGACTGTACGGCCTCAAAACGATCCTGCAAGCCGTTTCTTTCTGCATTCGATCTTGCCGTCAAAAGTGCGTCCGCCGATATGTCGCTGCCGACGCCTGACGCATCGGGACATTCGCTCAAAAGCGCAAGGCATATCGCCCCGGTCCCGGTTCCGATGTCAAGGATATGGAGACGGCTTTGCGCCTTTGCAAGGTCTTTGAGATAGATGAGAACCGTATCGACCAGGATTTCCGTATCGGGCCGAGGTTCCAGCGTTTCCGCCGAAAGCCGAAGTGGCAGGCCGTAGAATTCCCGCTCGCCGAGAATGCGATGCACCGGCTCATGACCGAGCCGCCGCTCCAGCGCCTTGAAAATCACTTCGGCCTGCTCGGCAGAAAGCCTCTCGGCCGATCGCGTCAACAACTCGGTCGGCGACAGTTTCAGAAGGCCCGCGACAAGCAGCCGCGCATCGGCCGCCGGGTCGACGATACCGGCTTCGGTGAAGCGGCGGCGCGCTTCGGCAAGCATATCGGCGACCATCGAGCTCATTGTTGCTCGCCGAGCTGCGCCAACTGGCTGGCCTGGTAATCGGCCATCAGCGCGTCGACGACCTCCTCGATCTCGCCTTCCATCATCCGGTCCAGCTTATAGAGCGTCAGATTGATGCGATGGTCCGTCACTCGCCCCTGCGGGAAATTATAGGTGCGGATACGTTCCGATCGGTCGCCGGAGCCGATCTGGCTCTTGCGATCGGCAGAGCGCTCGCTGTCGGCTCTCTGCCGCTCGGCATCGTAAAGCCTGGAGCGTAGCACCTGCATCGCCTTGGCGCGATTTTGGTGTTGCGATTTTTCCGAGCTGGTGACGACAATGCCGCTCGGCAGGTGGGTGATGCGCACAGCCGAGTCCGTCGTATTGACGTGCTGGCCGCCCGCACCCGAAGATCGCATCGTGTCGATGCGGATATCTTCAGCCCGGATCTCGATGTCGATCTCCTCGGCCTCCGGCAGCACCGCAACCGTTGCGGCCGACGTATGGATACGCCCGCCCGCCTCGGTTTCCGGCACGCGTTGCACGCGATGCACGCCGGATTCGAATTTCAGCTTGGCAAAGACCCCCCTGCCGGTGATCGTCGCGATGATTTCCTTGTAGCCGCCGGCTTCGCCCTCACTTGCCGAGAGCACCTCCACCTTCCAGCCCTTTTCGGCCGCAAAGCGCTCATACATGCGAAAGAGATCGCCGGCGAAAAGGGCCGCTTCCGAGCCGCCCGTGCCGGCGCGGATTTCGAGGATGGCGCTCTTTTCGTCGGCTGCGTCCTTCGGCAGGAGCAGGATCTGCATCTCCTGCTCAAGCGCCTCGATCTGTTCCTTCACCTCGGGCAGCTCGAGCTCGGCGAGGTCGCGCATCTCGCGGTCGACCGACCTGTCCTCGAGCAGCGTTTCAAGATCGGCAAGCTCGGCGACCGCCTTCTCATAGACGCGGATCTTCGTCACGACAGGCTGCAGCTCGGAATATTCGGATGCGAGCTTCACATAAACATCGGCCGCCGGGCCAGCCGACATGCGCGCCTCGATCTCGCCGAAACGGCGTTCCAGTTCGCGCATCTTTTCAACGGGAAGCTTCGCCACCCTTCACTCCGATTCTTCTTTTCTCTGTCTAAAGGGGAATATTGTGGCTCTCGGCGAAGCGGGCAAGCACCTCGCGCATCGGCATCATGGCGTGGTGATCATCCAGCACCTCGTCCATCGCCTTCGCCAGTGCCCCGACATCGAGCCCGAGCAGCATCGCCTTCACCGGTCCGATCGAGGCCGGCGACATTGAGATCGAGCGGAAGCCAATGCCGAGCAGCGCCATCGCCGAGATCGGTTTGCTGGCGAGTTCGCCGCAGAGCGTCACCGGCGTCTTGTTCCGGTCCGCCCCGCGTACGATATCGCGCAGGATGCGCAAGAACGGCTTGCCAAGCGGGTCGAAGCGGTCAGAGACCCGCGCATTGCCGCGATCGACCGCCATCGCGAACTGGAAGAGATCGTTCGAGCCGACCGATACGAAATCCACCGCCTCCATCAGCTCGTCGAGCTGCCAAAGCAGTGCCGGCACCTCCAGCATCGCCCCGAATTGCAGCTTGCGCGGCAGCCCGTGACCGAAACGCGAGAGATGCTGCACTTCTTTCTGCAACAGCTCGCGCACCATCCTCAGCTCGGAAACCTCGGTCACCATCGGCACCATCAGCTTCAGCTCGGTGTCGGCCGATGCCTTTAGCAGAGCGCGCAGCTGGGTGCGCAACAGTCCCGGCCGGTCGAGCGACAGCCGGATGGCGCGCCAGCCGAGGGCCGGATTTTCTTCTTCATGGCCGCGGAAATACGGCACGACCTTGTCGCCGCCGATATCGAGCGTACGGAAGGTGACGGTGCGGCCCGCCGCCTGCTTAATCACATTGCGATAGAACTGCTCCTGCTCCTCCGCCTTCGGCATGGTGGAGGCGATCATGAACTGCAGCTCGGTGCGGAAGAGTCCGATGCCCTCGGCACCCGATTCCGAAAGCTGCGGCAGGTCGACCAGCAGGCCGGCATTCATCATCAGCGCGATCCGCTGCCCATCCTTGGTGACCGGCTCGACGGCGCGCAGCGCCCGGAACTGCTCCTGCCGCCTGGCGCGGAAGCGAACCTTTTCCTCGTAGGAACGCCGGTGATCGGCCATCGGCCGCAGATGCACATGTCCCTCGTCGGCGTCGATGATCACCGCATCGCCGTTCTCGGCGAGCGCCACCACGCCCGCCGCCTGGCCGATGACGGGAATGCCCATGGCCCGCGCAACGATCACCACGTGGCTTGTCACCGCCCCTTCTTCCAGCACCAGCCCACGGACATTAGAACGCGGATAATCGAGCAGTTCGGCCGCCCCCATCGCGCGCGCCAGGATAATTGCGTCGCTGGGGAAACCTTCGGCGGTCGTCCGGCCGGTATAACCGGTCAACTGTCTGAGCAGCCGATTCGCCAGATCCTCGAAGTCATGCATGCGTTCGCGCAGATAAGGGTCGGTCAACCGCATCATCCGCGCCTTGGTGTCGCTCTGCACCTTCTCGACCGCCGCTTCCGCCGTCAGGCCATTGCGGATCGCTTCCTCAAGCTTGCGCACCCAGCCCTGGTCATGCGCGAACATGCGGTAGGTTTCGAGCACGTCGCGATGCTCGCCCTCCATCGACACGTCGCGACGCGACAGCATGTCGTCGATCGAAATCCTGAGCGAGCCCATGGCTTCGGCCAGCCGTCGGATTTCCTTCTCGGTATCTTCGTTCAGCAGATTGGTGACGACGATGCGCGGCTCGTGCAGCACGACGTAACCGAGGCCGATGCCGTCATTATAAGTATCACCGTCAACCGTCACCGAACGCGTCAGGTCGAGTTCGAGGCCCGGCTTGGTGATCTTCTTGAGCTCGCCGGTGGCGATCATCTCTGCAAGCACCATCGCCGTCGTCTCGAGCGCTTCCAGCTCTTCCTCACGATAGTTTCGGCTCGCCTTGTTCTGCACGACGAGAACGCCGAGCGAGCGCCCGGTCCTAAGGATCGGCACGCCGAGGAAGGAATGGTAGATTTCTTCGCCCGTTTCCGGCAGGTAGCGGAAGGCAGGGTGCGACTGCGCGTCGGAAAGGTTCAGCGGCTGGGCCGAGGCCGCGATGGTCCCGACCAGGCCCTGCCCCATCTTCAATTGCGCCAGGTGCACGGCCTCGCGGTTGAGGCCTTCGGTCGCATAGAGTTCGAGGACGCCGTCGGCGCGCAGCACATAGACGGAGCAAACCTCCGCCACCATGTTGCCGGCGATCTGGCGGACGATCCGGTCAAGACGCTCCTGCGGCTCCAGCGGCTCCGCCATCAACTCGCGCAGCCGCCTGAGCAGCACGCGCGGACCGCCGGAAAGGTCTCTCATGGCGTCTCAAGCTCCCGAAACAACGCACTTAGTCCCCGGCGGGCCGGCCTCATCTCCTCAACCTGAAGGGGCAGGCCGCCCGCTGGGAATCAATTCTTATCCAGACCGTAGCAGGAATGCAAAGTCCTGACAGCGAGTTCTGCATAGGGACCGTCGATCAGGATGGAAATCTTGATCTCGGAGGTGGTGATCGCCTTGATGTTGATGCCTTTTTCGGCAAGTGCACGAAATGCGGTAGCGGCAACGCCCGCATGACTGCGCATGCCGATGCCGATGACCGATACTTTCACCAGCCCCGATTCGTTTTGCACGACATCGTAGCCGATCTTCTCCTTATGGTCGCCGAGTACCTTGATCGCCTTCTCGACGTCGCCTGATGGCACGGTGAAGGTCATGTCGGTCTTCGACCCGTCCTCGGAAATATTTTGGACGATCATGTCGACATTGATATGGGATTCGGCGAGCGGCCCGAAGATCGCTGCAGAAACGCCCGGCCGGTCGGCAAGACGGCGAAGCGAGATCTGAGCCTCATCCTTGGCATAGGCGATGCCGGTGACTACTTCCTGTTCCACGATTTCATCCTCGTCACAAATCAGCGTTCCGGGCGGGTTCAGCAGATCGCCCATGCCCGGAGCATCGGGATCTTCGAATGATGAGCGCACGAAGGTGCGCACCTTGTGTACCATGGCAAGCTCGACCGAGCGCACCTGCAGTACCTTGGCGCCGAGCGATGCCATTTCCAGCATTTCTTCGAAGGCGATCTTCTTCAGCCTGCGCGCCTTCGGCACGATGCGCGGGTCGGTCGTGTAGACGCCGTCGACATCGGTATAGATATCGCAGCGATCCGCCTTGACAGCTGCCGCGATTGCAACGGCCGAAGTGTCCGATCCGCCGCGCCCGAGCGTCGCGATACGGTTGTCGGGTCCCAGCCCCTGAAAGCCGGAGATCACGGCGACCTGCCCCTCGCCCATCCGTTTGACGATGTCGGAGCCGTCGATCTCCATGATCCGTGCCGCGCCATGCGCGTTGTCGGTGCGGATCGGGATCTGCCATCCTTGCCAGGAACGCGCATTGATATCCATCGCCTGCAATGCGATCGCCAGCAGCCCCGAGGTCACCTGCTCGCCAGATGCGACCACCGCGTCATATTCCCGCGCATCGTAAAACGGAGAATTGGCGCCGATCACTTTCGGCGTGCCCTGGACCCAGCCGACCAGTTCATTGGTCTTGCCGGACATGGCCGACACCACCACCGCCACCTCGTGCCCGGCATCGACTTCGCGTTTTACGTGGCGGGCAACGTTCTTGATGCGGTCCAGGTCAGCGACGGACGTGCCGCCGAATTTCATTACGATGCGTGCCATATGCCTCTACCACGACTGGCGCCGGGAAATCGGAAAACCGGACCCGGCATCACGAAAGCTCTGGGGCAGACCGTTTGGGCCAAAGAGCCGGATTTCCAACTTCTGGAACCGCTCTAAAAGCCCAGGCCCTAAAGGCCCCAAGTTGCGGCGTCTCTTAGCGAGTTTGACGGGGGGAGGCAAGCGCACGCGATAAAAGCTATTGGTGAGCGGTTCCGGGCTCGCCAGTCCCCTGATCCGCGCCCCTTGACTTATGCCCCCGATAATCCGACTTCACATGTCACGAATGAAGGAGTGGACGATGACGGAAGGCGCCAAAAGCACGATCGACCAGGGCGAAGTGGACCGCTTCTCGGCGATGGCGGCGGAATGGTGGAGCCCGACCGGCAAGTTCAAACCACTGCACAAGTTCAATCCCGTCCGGCTCGCCTATATCCGCGACAAGGCCTGCGAGAATTTCAGCCGTGATCCAAAAAGCGCCCGCCCGCTCGAGGGGCTGCGCGTGCTCGATATCGGCTGCGGCGGCGGTCTGTTGTCCGAACCTGTCGCCCGCATGGGCGCTTCCGTCGTCGGCGCCGATCCGTCCGAGAAGAATATCGGCATCGCCTCCACCCATGCGAAGGCCTCCGGCGTTTCGGTCGACTATCGCGCCGTCACCGCCGAGGAACTCGCGGACGCCGGCGAGACCTTTGATATCGTCTTGAACATGGAAGTGGTGGAGCACGTCGCCGATGTCGAATTCTTCATGACCACCTGCGCAAAAATGGTCCGCCCCGGCGGCCTGATCTTCGTTGCCACCATCAACCGCACGATGAAGGCGGCAGCGCTTGCCATTTTCGCCGCCGAGAACATTCTACGCTGGCTGCCGCGCGGCACCCATCAGTATGAAAAGCTGGTGCGGCCGGAAGAACTGGAAAAGCCGCTGGTGACAAGCGGCCTTGAGATCACCGACCGCACCGGCGTCTTCTTCAATCCGCTGTCGAACCAGTGGAACCTGTCCAAGGATATGGATGTGAATTATATGCTGCTGGCGAAGCGGCCGGCATAGTTTCCTCCGCCAGTAAGCCGGCTACACTTTCAGCAGCTCGACATGGAGGCTGAAATTGCAGACGGCCAGACGCGCGGACTGCATGTCAGTTCACGTCTTCCGGCAAAACCGGAATGGCTGCGATCTCGATGCCCTCTTCCAAGAGCGCCTGCGCCTCGTCGACTGTCGCCTGGCCGATGATGCCGCGGGCATCCGCCTCACCATAGTGGATCTTGCGGGCTTCTTCGGGAAACTTCGTGCCGACATCCTCGGAATTGGCCTTGACCGCCGCAACGGCCTCCTTGAGCTTTTGCAGGGCCTCGCGGCGCATGGCATCCATCGCCAGCGTCTGCATCTTGTCTTTCCCACGCGCGGTCGATACCGACGGCGCCATCAACAGCTTGGAAATGGCAGCGGAATGACAGACCGGGCAGGTCAGGAAACCGGTTTCGAGCTGACGGTCGAAATCGGCGCTTTCCGAAAACCAGCCTTCGAATTCATGAGCATTGTCACAGGTGAGGGAATAGCGGATCAAGCGGCGACGCCTCCGGCGATTGCGCCCGCAATCTTCTCGACCGAGAATTCCCGGCCATTCCTCAGGTTCGGGATCTTGTCATGTGCGGCCTTGACCGCACTCGGATCGATCTCGGCGACGATGACCGCCTCGCCGGTGGCACCGGCCGACGCCAGCACCGTGCCCCAGGGATCGATGATCATCGAATGGCCGAAAGTCTCGCGCCCATCCTCATGCCGGCCGGCCTGCGCGGCGGCGATGACGAAGACCCCGTTCTCGATCGCGCGTGCCCTGAGCAGGATCTCCCAATGCGCCTCGCCGGTCTGCTTGGTGAAGGCGGCAGGAACTGTCATCACCTCGGCGCCGGCAACCGCCTGGGCGCGGAAGAGTGCGGGAAACCGCACATCGTAGCAGATTGCAAAGCCCATTTCGGCAAAGGGCAGCGACAGGACGCGGGCCTCCGAGCCGGCCGTATAGGCGGCACTTTCACGCCAGCTCTCGCCATTGTCGAGGTCGACGTCGAACATGTGGATCTTGTCGTAACGATTGAGGATCTTACCGTCGGGGCCGAACAGGAAACCGCGATTGGCGATCTTGCCGTCGGCAAGGGCGATCGCCGTCGAACCGACATGCATGTGGATGCCGAGTTCCCTGGCGAGATCTGAGCCGGTCTTGACGATGATGTCATGCGCCTCGTCGGCAAGCACGGCGCGTGCCGCTGTACGGTCGCGCTGCAGCATGCCAGTCATTTCGGGCGTCTGCACATAGGTCGCGCCCTGGCCAGCGGCCTCGCGTACCAGCCGCGCCATGGCGGCGGCATTCCTCGCCGGATCGACCCCGGAGCACATCTGGACGGCGGCGGCCTTGAAGCTCATCGGTTCTTCCTCAGGCTGCCAGCATCGGGTCGAGCTTGCCGGCCCGATCGAGCGCAAAGAGATCGTCGCAACCGCCGACATGATCGGCGCCGATGAAGATCTGCGGAAAAGTGGTACGGCCGTTCGACTTGCCGATCATCTCCTGGCGAAGATCCGGCGAAAAGGTCGCGTCGTGCTCGACATATTCGACACCCTTTTCCTCGAGAAGGGACTTGGCGCGGGTGCAATAGCCGCAGAACTGCCGTGTATAGATTGTGACGGGTACCATAATCTCTCCAGACCGATGCCGGGTATTTCTGTCATATAGGCTCGGAGAGAGCCCTTGCAAAGGTCAAAACCGTTATGTCGGCCGCACCCGCCTTGCGTAGCGTCCGGCTTGCCGCAGCGACCGTCGCCCCTGTTGTATAGACGTCGTCGATAAGCACGATGCGCTTGCCGAAAATGTCGTTTTCGCAGCCCTTGGCGATCGCAAAAGCGCCCCTGACATTGTCTTCTCGCGCCTTGGCGCCAAGGCCGACCTGCTGGCTGGTGCGCTTGACGCGCATAAGCGTGGCAGCCAGCAGCGGCTTGCCCGAGAGCCTTGCCATATGGCGGGCAAGCTCGGCTGCCTGGTTGAACTTGCGCGCCAGCATACGGCTACGGTGCAGCGGCACCGGGATCAGCGCATCGCAGCTTTCGACCGTCCCGTCGGAAGCGCGCAGCATCCAGGCTGCCATCATCGGCGCCAGATCGGTGCGATCGCGATATTTGAGCCCATGGACGAGATCGCGGACCGCGTGGTCGTGGGTCGCCGCCGACCGCAGCCGGTCGAAGGGCGGCGGGTTGGCGATCGCCTCGGCGCTGAGGATCCCGGCGCCGAGATCGTGCGAGAAGGGAATGCCGAGCACTTCGCAATAGGGCCGTTCGATGAAGCGGATACCGGACCAGCATTTCGCACAGAGCCCGCGATGGCCGCCGGTCGAAATGCCGCAGACGGAACAGGCCGGCGGATAGAAGAAATCGGCAAGCGCCGAAAACGGCCGCAAGAGATGCGTGCGCAAGAATTCTGCCGGTCTTTTCAATTCGATTGGCCCCATGCCGCAGAGACTAGCGCGTTCTCCACGAAAGGGAAAATCGTCTTGCCGCACAGACGGCGCGGGACTAAGGACATCGCCATGGATACGATCTTCGACAGAGCCCTGATCGCCGCACATCGCCATCGCGCGCTTGCCAACAACGATCCGAAAGCCGCCTTCCTGCTCGACATCGTCGCTGAGGAAATGGGCGAAAGGCTTTCCGTGGTCGAGCGGACTTTCGGGACCGCCGTCGAACTGCATGGCGCGACCGGTGCTGCCGCCCGGGCCGCGCTGGCAACGGGCAAGATCGGTACGATGATCCGCGTTGAAAGCGAGAAGGCCTATGCCGGGCCGGACGAAATCTTGATCGAGGCGCCGCTCGAGGACGTGCCGCTCGAACCGCAATCGGCCAATCTCATCCTTGCGCCGCTTAGCCTGCATCTGACCAACGATACGCCGGGTGTCTTCATCCAGATCCGCCGCGCCCTGAAGCCGGACGGCCTTTTCCTGGCCGCGATCCCCGGCGCCGGCACCCTGCAGGAACTGCGCGACGTGCTGCTGACCGCCGAGGTCGAGATGACAGGTGGCGCAAGCCCGCGTGTCATTCCCTTCGCCGATGTGCGCGATGTCGGCAGCCTCATGCAGCGCGCCGGCTTCACGTTGCCGGTGATCGATGCGGAGAATTATACGGTGCGCTATGATTCGCTCTTTCCGCTGATGCGGGATCTGAGAGCGATGGGCATGAGCAATCCGCTTGCAGCCCGCGCCCGGATGCCACTGACGCGCGCCTTCTTCCTGCGCGCAGCGGAGATCTACGCCGAACGTTATGCCGATCCCGACGGACGTATCCGCGCCACCTTCTCGATCATCTATGTCTCGGGATGGGCTGCCCACGAGAGCCAGCAAAAGCCGCTCAAGCCGGGTTCGGCCAAGGCGCGCCTTGCCGATGCACTGAAGGTGGACGAACACAAGCTCAAGCAGTAACGCCCGGCTGCTTCTTCAATTCACCGTCATATTGTTGTTGATCACGTTGAAGACGTCCTGCAAGGCGCCGGTGAAGAACCCCAGACCGGAGATGAGTGCGCCACAAATGAGGGCGGCGATCAAGCCATACTCAATTGCCGTCGCACCTCTGCTATCTGCAAGAAATGCTCTCAAAATACGCATTATTACGAGACCCTCTGAGCGAGACCGACGGCAAACGACCAATTCCACGACCATCGGGCGACGGCCGCCATTTTTCAGCAGCCGGCGCCGACGCCATAGCCCTGGACGACGCAGACCGAACCGGGCGTATCCTGGAGGACACTGCGGCGGATCGTATAACGCTTGCCACTTTCGCTCTTGGGGATCGATCCCGTCGTGATCGTATCGAAATCCGCCGGAGCACTGGCAAAGACGCTTTTCTTCGAGGAATCCGCAAGCATTGGCGTCAGAATAAGCGTCAGCGCGACTACCGCCGTGCCGAACAGGAGGGCGATATTCAGCGCACCCGTCCTGCGCGAGGCAGACGAGGCCCGTTCCTTTTCCCGGACAGCTTTCCAGAAATCATCGTCCATGACGTCAAGCCTTTTAATACACGCACGCCAGATGCTTGATTGAGGCCGATCTTTGGCAGAAGGTGTTAAACGATCCATTAATATCCACAGCCGAAAATGGTGTGGCACAATAATAATCAGATAATGCTAAAGTAAATCCTGCAACATCGGGATGAGCGGCTCGTCGGCCGGAGGCATCGGATATTCGCGCAGCGCCTGCGGGCGCACCCATTTCAGCGCCTGGCCCTCCCGGCCCTGGGGAATGCCCTCATAGCGCCGGCAGATATAAAGCGGCATCAAAAGGTGGAAGGTCTCGTAGGAGTGGCTGGCAAAGGTAAGCGGCGCAAGGCAGGCGATCTTGGTGTTGATGCCGAGCTCTTCCTCGAGCTCGCGCACCAGCGTTTCCTCCGGCGTCTCACCCGGCTCGACCTTGCCGCCGGGAAACTCCCAGAGCCCGGCGAGCGACTTTCCCTCGGGGCGCTGTGCCAACAGGATACGCCCATCGGCATCGATCAGCGCACAGGCGGCGACCAGCAATATCTTCCGGCCTGCCTCGCTCATCGCGGCTCCTGCTGCCAATAGCAATAATGATAGGCGTCGCGAAAACCGAGGCGCTCATAAAGTGCGATGGCCGGTCGGTTGGACAGCTTCACCTGCAGCCAGGCCGAACGGGCACTGCGCATGCGCGCCCAGCGCAGCGCCGAGGTCAGGATTTCGGTGCCGAGCCCTTCGCGCCGCCGCGCCTCGGACACCGAAAGCGACATGATGCCGGCGAGGTCGTTGTCCTGGACGCAGAGCACGGTCGCAAGCGGGCCGTCCGCCGCGTTCTCGATCATGAACAGGCCGGATGGCGGCTTGATCGCCGAAATGATTTCGGCAAGCGCCGGCTTCAGCCTCAGTGGCGCCTGATCGACGGCGAGGTTAGCGTCGACGAAACGGCCGACATCATGGGTCGGCAGGTGATCGAGCGTATCCGGCAGCTCCGCCTCTGCAAGGTCGCAGGTCATCACCACCGTATCGTCGAAGCGCGTCCAGTTCTGCGCGCGCAGAAGTTCGATCAACACCGGCGAGGCAAGCGGCGTCTGGCGGACCACGGCGGCGCGGCCATAGGCCTCGAACTTCCGGCGCGCCTTTTCGAGGCGGATTTCGACGTCGCGATGATCCGAGGGATCGAGCGGCACGATCGAGTTCAGCCGGTTGGACGGGTGACCGGCCGTCAGCCGCACCTGCCAGCTGCCGTCATATTGCACGGAAGCCGCCGGCCAGGCGCGGAAGCCGACGGCCTCCAGCCTGCGCACCAGCGGCAGATTGTGTGAGGAAATGGATGCCTGCTCCAATGAACGATCAGCTCCGATAGTCGCCATTGATCGCAACATATTCCTTGGTGAGGTCGCAGGTCCAGACCGTTGCCGTGCCGGCACCGAGCCCGATATCGACTTTGACGGGGATATCCTGCGCCTTCATGACGTCCGAGGCGGCCGCCTCGGAATAATCGGGATCACGCTCGCCATTGACGGCAACCCTGATATCGCCGAACCAGATGGCGAGCCGGTCGCGGTCGGCCATCTCGCCGGATTTGCCGACGGCCATGACGATACGGCCCCAATTGGCGTCTTCGCCGGCGGCCGCGGTCTTGACCAGCGGCGAATTGGCGATCGACAGCGCGATGCGCTTGGCGGCGGCATCGCTCTCAGCACCCGTCACGGTGATTTCGAGCATCTTGGTGGCACCCTCGCCGTCCCGCACCACCTGCAGCGACAGATCCTTCAGCACCTCGTTGAGTGCTGCCCGGAAGGCGGCAAGGCGCGGGTCGTCGGAGCGCTCGATGCGGGCCTGGCCGTCCTCGGCCGCGGCGCCCGTTGCAAACAGCATCAACGTGTCGGACGTGGAGGTGTCGCTGTCGACGGTCATGGAATTGAAGGTCGGGCCGACGCCGTCGGACAGAAGCGCCTGCAGCGCGGCAGGCGCGATGTCGGCATCGGTGACGACGAAAGAAAGCATCGTCGCCATGTCAGGCGCGATCATGCCGGCGCCTTTGGCGATGCCGTTGATCGTCACGGCCACGCCGCCGATCTCGGCGCTGCGGGTCGAAACCTTCGGATAGGTGTCGGTCGTCATGATCGCCTTGGCGGCCTCGAACCAGAAATCGCCCGTCGCCTCGGCCTGCATCCGGTCCAGAACGCCTGCGAATTTGGTGGCATCGAGTGGCTCTCCGATGACGCCGGTCGATGCCAGATAGACCTCGTTTTCGGCGCAGCCGACGGCAGCGGCAGCCGACTTCGCCGTCAACTCGGTCGCCTGGCGGCCCTTCAGGCCGGTGAAAGCATTGGCATTGCCGGAGTTGACGACGACGGCGCGGGCGCTGCCATGGGGGAGATTGGCCCGGCAGAAATCGACCGGCGCCGACGGGCACTTCGAGCGGGTAAAAACGCCCGCAACAGTCGCCGGTCTGTCGAAGACCATCATCAGCACGTCGGTACGGTTCTTGTACTTGATGCCGGCGGAAGCCGTCGCCATGCGCACGCCGCGCAGCGGTGGCATCGAGACGAAGGATTTCGGAGCAAGCGGAGAGACGGAACCGGACATGATAAGACCTGCCAATGAGCATTTCCAGGCGAAATGGAAACCGGCTCGCCGTCGGGAAATGCGACAATAACGACGATCGTGAAGGGCCCGGAAAAACCGGGCCCTTGCGAATATTACTGCTTCGGCGCCGGGGCAACCGGCTCGCTGCCCGGCTCCGGCTGCTTGTTGGCCTGGTCGTAACCCTTGCGCAGCGTCTCGTCCGTGATCTCGATCTTGGCCGACGCCTTCGCCTTGTTCAGAAGCGCAAGATACTTGTCGCGCATGACGAGTTGACGAACCTGATCCTGCACCTGGTCGAAGGGCGGCGGCGGGGCATCGCGCTTATCCTCGACCTTGATGACATGGAAGCCGAAATCGGTCTTCACCGGCGTCTTGGAATAGGTGCCCTTCTCAAGCGCGAAGGCTGCGTCTTCGAATTCCTTGACCATGCGGCCGCGCGAGAAATAGCCGAGATCGCCGCCTTCCGACTTGTTCGGATCGGTGGACTTTTCCTTGGCGAGTTCGGCGAAATCCTTGCCGGCGTCGAGCTGCTTGATGATGTCCTTGGCTTCGTCCTCGGTCTTGACGAGGATATGACGGGCGTGGACTTCCTCCTGCTTCGGCAGGGCGGCGACTTCCTTGTCGTAGCGGGCCTTGACTTCTTCAGGCGTCACGATGTCGACGACATGCTTCTTGAAATAGGCATTGTGCAGCTCGCGGTCGGAGAGATACTGCATGCGCTTCTTGAATTCGTCGGTCTGATCGAGCTTCTCGGCCGCAGCGTCGGCGGCAAGCAGCTTCACGTCGATGGCGGCGGAAAGGGCTGCGACCTTCTTCTGGTCATCGGGAAGCTGAGCCAGCTGAGGGTCCAGATTGGCGACGGCAAGGTCGAGTTCCGACTGGTGGATCTCCAGGGTGCCGACCTTGGCGATGACGGCGTCATCGGCATAGGCCGGGACCTGGAGCGCAACAAAGGTTGCAAACGCCAGAACGGCAAGTTTGTTGGTGCTCAACATGAAATACCCTTCACAGTTACATTGCCGGTTTCAGCATCCCCTGAATCCAGCCCAAAATAGCCATCAACACCGGATTGTGGCCTTTCTGTATCCGCCAAATCCGTTGACATCATTCGACCCCCCTCTTATCTGTCACGCAACCTCGCGTCCAGAACAGTTTCCGGGCGTTTTAAGGCGCGCGCCTGATTTTCGGCTGGGCCGCGAACAAGCAACGCCGGGGATGAATATTGAGAAAGGGCCAGTCATATGGTCAGCTTTGGCGGTATAGCCCGCAAGTTATTTGGGTCTTCGAATGACCGCCGCGTGCGGTCCTACCAGCCGAACGTCACTGCCATCAACTCTATCGAAGAGAAGACGAAGGCGCTGACGGACGAGCAGCTCGCGGCAAAGACCGTGGAGTTTCGCGCCCTGCTCGCCGAGGGCAAGACGCTCGACGATATTCTGATCCCGGCCTTTGCCGTCGTGCGCGAAGCCTCGCGCCGCGTTCTCGGCCTGCGACCTTTTGACGTACAGCTGGTCGGCGGCATGATCCTGCATTCGAATGCGATCGCCGAGATGAAGACCGGCGAAGGCAAGACCCTCGTCGCCACCCTGCCGGTTTATCTGAACGCGCTTTCCGGCAAGGGCGTGCACGTCGTCACCGTCAACGATTACCTCGCCCAGCGCGACGCCGCCACCATGGGCCGCGTCTACGGCTTCCTCGGCATGACCACCGGGGTCATCGTCCACGGTCTCTCCGACGAGGAGCGCCACGCAGCCTATGCCTGCGACATCACCTACGCCACCAACAACGAACTCGGCTTCGATTATCTGCGCGATAACATGAAGTACGAGAAGAACCAGATGGTCCAGCGCGGCCACAACTTCGCAATCGTCGACGAAGTGGACTCGATCCTGGTCGACGAGGCGCGCACGCCGCTGATCATCTCCGGTCCGCTCGACGACCGCTCCGAACTCTATAATACGATCGACGCCTACATTCCGCTGTTGGAGCCCAGCGATTACGAGATTGACGAGAAGCAGCGCTCCGCCAACTTCTCCGAAGAGGGCACCGAGAAGCTGGAAAACCTGCTCCGCCAGGCCGGTCTCCTGAAGGGTAACGCGCTTTACGACATCGAGAATGTCGCGATCGTCCACCACGTCAACAACGCGCTGAAGGCCCACAAGCTCTTCCAGCGAGACAAGGACTATATCGTCCGCAACGACGAAGTCGTCATCATCGACGAGTTCACCGGCCGCATGATGCCGGGCCGCCGCTATTCGGAAGGCCAGCACCAAGCGCTCGAGGCCAAGGAAAAGGTGCAGATCCAGCCGGAAAACCAGACGCTGGCTTCGATCACCTTCCAGAACTACTTCCGCATGTACGACAAGCTCGCCGGCATGACCGGTACGGCGCAGACGGAAGCGGAAGAATTCGCCAACATCTACAATCTCGATGTCATCGAGGTACCGACCAACCTGCCGATCAAGCGCCTCGACGAGGACGACGAGGTCTACCGAACCTTCGACGAGAAGTTCAAGGCGATCATCGAGGAGATCCTCGACGCCCACAAGCGCGGCCAGCCGGTGCTGGTCGGCACGACCTCGATCGAGAAATCGGAACTGCTCGCCGAGCGCCTGCGCAAGCAGGGCTTCGACGACTTCAAGGTGCTGAACGCCCGCTACCACGAGCAGGAAGCCTATATCGTCGCCCAGGCCGGCGTGCCGGGTGCCATCACCATCGCCACCAACATGGCCGGCCGCGGCACCGACATCCAGCTCGGCGGCAACCTCGACATGCGCATCGAGCGCGAACTTGGCGAAGTCGAAGCCGGACCGGAGCGTGATGCCCGGATCCAGGCGATCATCGAGGAGATCAAGCAGCTTAAGCAGAAGGCGCTCGAAGCCGGCGGTCTCTACGTCATTGCTACCGAGCGCCATGAAAGCCGCCGCATCGACAACCAGCTGCGCGGCCGCTCCGGCCGTCAGGGCGACCCCGGCCGCTCGAAGTTCTACCTCTCGCTTCAGGACGACCTGATGCGCATCTTCGGCTCCGACCGCATGGACAGCATGCTGACCAAGCTCGGCCTCAAGGAGGGCGAGGCGATCGTCCATCCCTGGATCAACAAGGCCCTGGAGCGCGCCCAGAAGAAGGTCGAAGCCCGCAACTTCGACATCCGCAAGAACCTCCTGAAGTATGACGACGTTCTCAACGATCAGCGCAAGGTGGTCTTCGAGCAACGCCTCGAACTGATGGAATCGACCAATATTTCCGAGACCGTTTCCGACATGCGCCGCGAGGTGATCGAGGACATGGTCGAAAAGCATATCCCCGAGCGCGCCTATGCCGAACAATGGGACGCCGCCGGCCTGAAGACCGCTGCTTTGAACATCCTCAATCTTGACCTGCCGGTCGAGGACTGGGTGAAGGAAGAAGGCATCGGCGAGGACGACATCCGCGAGCGCCTGACGGAAGCCGCTAATGCGGCCTTCACGGAAAAGGCCGAGCGTTTCGGCGACGACATCATGCATTATGTCGAACGCTCGATCGTCATGCAGACGCTCGATCATCTCTGGCGCGAGCACATCGTCAACCTCGACCATCTGCGCTCCGTCATCGGCTTCCGCGGCTATGCCCAGCGCGATCCGCTGCAGGAATACAAGTCGGAGGCATTCGAGCTCTTCACGGCGCTGCTCAACAATCTGCGCGAGGCCGTCACCGCCCAGCTGATGCGCGTCGAACTGGTGCAGCAGGCTCCTGCCGAGCCTGAACCGCCGCTGATGCAGGCCCATCACCTGGATCCGACGACCGGCGAGGACGATTTCGCCCCGGCGATCTACCAGGCGTCGGAAGTCACCGTTTCTCCTGAAAACCGCAACCCGGATGACCCGGCCACCTGGGGCAAGGTCGGCCGCAACGAGACCTGCCCCTGCGGCTCCGGCAAGAAATACAAGCATTGCCACGGCGCCTTCGAGCAGGTCTGAGGCAAGTCGGCAAAGATCCGAAAAAATGCCGCCTCCGGGCGGCATTTTCTTTTCTGCGGCAATGCCGGAGAGCCGGAATTTCAGCGTCGGGCAGCGGACCCGATCCGGAACCGTTTCTTAACCCTGTTCTGTCAAGACTTCAGGGGCGATTTGCCTGACCTCAGAGTTTTGCGTGTTCATCATGGCGGTCATAGAAACAGCGGAGAAGATGCTGCCCGCGGGCCTGCGCCCGATCGGCCGCCGCACGCTGCGTTTGCTTGCTGCCGTGCTCACCGAACGCGGTGAGAGGGCGGCCGCCCAGCGCATGGCGCTGACGGCCTTTTCGATCCGCATCCTCAGCGCCGCACTCGCCTTCGTCTCCCAGATCGTGCTCGCCCGGCTGATGGGCGAATATGAATACGGCATCTTCGTTTTCGTCTGGGTGCTGGTCGTCGTCTTCGGCGATCTCTCATGCCTCGGTTTTCACACCGCGATCGTCCGTTTCCTGCCGCAATACAGGGCAGCGGGCGCCTTCGAGGAAATCCGCGGCCTGACCGGCACGGCGCGCATCTTTGCGCTGCTGTCCGGCACGGCGGTTCTCGCCGCCGGCATGCTCGGGCTGCATTTCTTCGGCGATATGATCCAGGTCTATTATCTCGTCCCGATCTTCATCGGCCTGCTCGCCATGCCGATGATCGCGCTCGGCGACATTCTCGAAGGCACGTCACGGGCAAACCATTGGCCGGTGATGGCGCTGAGTCCGGTCTATATCGTCCGCCCGATCCTCATCATCCTCTTCATGCTGATCGCGATTGCCATCGGCGCCGAGCACACAGCCGTCACCGCGATGCAGGCAGCGCTCGCCGCCGCCTACGTCACCGCTCTCGGCCAATATGCCGCAACGCTTTACCGCCTGCGCCGGCATTATGACGACGGCCCGCGCAAGGTCGATTTCCTCGCCTGGTTCAACGTCGCCTTTCCCATTTTCCTGATCGAGGGCGTGAGCTTCCTGCTGACCAATTCCGACGTCGTCGTCGTCGGCATCTTCCTCGAGCCGCACGATGTCGCCATCTACTTCGCCGCCGCCAAAACGATGGCGCTGGTGCATTTCATCAATTTCTCAGTCAAGGCAGCCTCCGGCCCGCGCTTTTCCTCGATCATTGCCGAAGGCGACCACGCCCAGCTGGCAGCCGCTGCCATCGACGCCGCCCGCTGGACCTTCTGGCCGGCGCTCGGGGTCGGCCTTGTCGTGCTTGCGGCCGGTCATCTGCTGCTGTCGCTCTTCGGCGGCGCTTTCACATCAGGTTATCTGGTCATGGCGATCCTGCTCGCCGGCATCCTCGCCAAATCGCTGGTCGGCCCGGCGGAAACGCTGCTGATGATGGCAGGCAAACAGAACCTCTGCGTCGCGCTCTATGCCGGCGCACTGACGGCCAATGTCGGCCTCAACCTCGCTTTGATCCCGCATTACGGCATCGAAGGCACGGCGATCGCCACGGCCTCCGCCATGGCGGTCGAGGCGATCCTGCTGCATGTCGCCGTGCGCCGCACGCTCGGCATCGTTCTTTTCGCCTTCGCCAGCCCCTCCGCCGCAACGCCAGAAATGAGAGTTCGATAGATGGTGCGTGTTCCCCCCGTTACCGAAAGCACCGACAGCGCCGCAAACCGCATGGTGCATGATCTCGCAGCACTGCATTTCGAAGCCCCGCAGGCCGAGGCTCGCGCCGAGATCGGCCGGCCGGGACGCGAGCTCTGCCTCTATCCCGGCAAGCTCGGCTATGAGCTTCAGGATGAACTCGATTTCCTTTCCAACCGGGCGATGGAACCGAATGTCTTTTTCTCCGGTCGTTTCCTCGCCCCCGCCATGCCGCGGCTCGAAGACCGGCAGGTGAACTTCGCGCTGATCCGCGACCACAATGCCGGCCGCAGCCGCATGCGCTTCCTCTTGCCGTTTTCGGTCGACAAGCCGGGCTTTGCCGTCGGCCCGTCGATCATCCGCGGCTGGTCGAACAGTTTCGGCCCGCTCGGCACGCCGCTCGTCGATGGCGAGGATGCCGCCGAAACCCTCGACAACCTCTTCGAGGGGCTGACCGCGCGTGATCTCAATCTGCCCGGCATAATGGTCCTGCCGGATCTCAGGCTGAACGGTATCTTCGTGCGCATGGTCAAGGCCGTTGCGCTCAGCCGCAATCTTCCCGTCACCGTTACCAATCCCTACCTGCGCCCGATGCTGCAGAGCGAGGAAGAGGCGCCGGTCTATCTCGGCAAAACCATCTCCTCCTCGCATATGCGCGAGATGCGCCGCCAGTGGCGCCTGCTGGAGGAACAGGGAACCGCGGTCTATGCCGTCGCCCGCCAGCCGCGCGAAATCCATACCCGCTTCGAGGAATTCCTGGCGATGGAAGCCGGTGGCTGGAAGGGCAAGCGGCGAAGCGCTCTCGTCACCGATCGTTATCACACAGCCTTCGCCCGCGAGGCGGTGTCGAACCTTGCCGCCGTCGATGCCGTACGTATTCACACGATCGACCTCAACGGCAAGGCGATCGCCGCCATCGTCGTGCTGATGATGGGCGGCGAGGCCTATACCTGGAAGACCGCCTACGACGAAAACTATGCCCGCTATTCGCCGGGCAAGCTGCTGATGAGCGAACTCACCGAATGGCATCTCGACGACGCCAATATCGTCCGCTCCGATTCCTGCGCCGTCTCGGATCATCCGATCATGAGCCGCTTTTGGCAGGAGCGCGAGGAGATGGGAACGCTGGTGATCGGCCTGACGCAAAACAGCGACCGCGACATGCGCCAGGTCACCGCCCAGCTCCACATGTACCGCAGCACCCGCAATATGGCGAAGATGCTGCGCGAGAAGATCATGTCGCTTGCCGGCCGGGGCTAAGCATTCCAGCAAAATGCGTAGCGGTTCTATTGCTCGCCCGCAGCCTTTTCGCGCAGCAGCCGGCGGATCACCTTGCCGGTGGTGGTCAGCGGCAATGCATCGATGAATTCCACTTCGCGCGGATATTCGTGCATCGAAAGCCGCGTCTTCACCCATTCCCTGATGTCGGCGGCCAACGCCTCGCTTGGATGATGGCCTGGTGAAAGCACGATATAGGCCTTGACGATTTCGGTGCGCACGGCATCGGGTTTGCCGACGGCGGCGGCAAGCTGTACGGCGGGATGGCCGATCAGGCAGTCCTCGATCTCGGCCGGGCCGATGCGATATCCCGACGAGGTGATCACGTCGTCGTCGCGTCCGTCGAAGGTAATATAGCCCTCAGCGTCCTGCCGGCCGATATCGCCGGTGAGCAGCCAGCCTTTGACGAATTTTCGTTCCGTCGCTGCCATGTCGTCCCAGTAGCCGAGAAACATGACAGGATCGGGACTGGCGATGGCGATCTGGCCCGGTTCGCCGACGGGCAACTCGTCGCCCGTCTCGCCGACGATCGCAACGCGGTGCCCGGGCACCGCCCGTCCTATGGCGCCCGCCTTGGTGACGCCATAGGCAGCGCTCGACGCAAGCACGAAATTGCACTCCGTCTGGCCGTAGAATTCGTTGACGGTGATGCCGAGCGTATGGCGCGCCCATTCATAGGTCTCGCGCCCGAGCGCCTCCCCGGCCGAGCCGATGGTGCGCAGCACCAGATCATATTTCGAGCGCGGATCGGCAACGGACCGCATCAATCTCAGCGCCGTCGGCGGAATGAAGGCATTGCGCACCTTCATTTCGGCCATGATGCAATAGGCCATGCCGGCATCGAATTTCTGCGCCGGCGACGAAACAACGGGAACACCGAGCAGAAGGCTTGGCAGCAGCGCATTGAGCAGCCCGCCGGCCCAGGCCCAGTCGGACGGCGTCCAGACCTTATCGCCCGGCCGCGGAAAACCCTCATGGGCGAACTGCATGCCGGGAATATGGCCGGGCAGGACGCGGTGGCCATGCAACGCGCCTTTGGGCGGCCCCGTCGTTCCCGACGTGAAGATCATCAGCGCCGGGTCGTCCGGACCGGTTTTGGCGATGTCGAAGACAGGGGGATGGCCATCCACCAGTTCGGCGAAAGCAGCCGCATCGGCACTCGCCCCGTCGATGCTGACGATATGCTTCAACGCCGGCAGGCGTCCGCTGATCTGCCGGATGCGTTCGAGGCCGAAGCCATTGGTGACGACTGCCGCGGCACCTGCCGCCTTCAGCCGGTATTCCAGCGCCTCGACGCCGAAGAGCAGCGCCAGTGGCAGCGCGATCGCGCCGGTCTTGTAGATCGCCAGATGTGCGATCACCGTTTCGAAGGATTGCGGCAATAGCAGCGCGACGCGATCACCGCGTTTGATATCCAGTGAGACGAGCGCATTTGCGAAGGCCGAGGAACGATCGGCGAGCGCGCGATAGGTCATTGCGCGGTGATCGCCGTCGGGGCTGAAATGCTCAAGGCAAACACGCTCCGGATCTCTAGCCGCCCAGTCGTCGCTGACGGCGCGGCCGATATTGAAATCCTCCGGAATCCGCCAGGAGAAATCGCGATAAAGATCGTCGTAGCGATCGTGGGACGGCAGCTGCATGGTCGGATTCCGATAAAAATGCTGCATCAGCTAACATCTTGCGGCGCGGATGTGCAAGCTGCAGCCGGAATCGACGGCGATGAGCATGGCTTCAGAAGTCTCGATCACGGATCATTGTGCGCATGCAGCATAGATTCTTCATTTGCCGCCCTGCGACTTTGGCCATCTCGCGCTAAATCATGGAAGGCAGCCTGGGGATTATCAAATTCATCACGGAGTCGTTTCATGGAATACGCAAAATTTGGGAAAACCGGTCTCGAAGTGTCGAAAATCTGCTTGGGCTGCATGACCTTTGGCGATCCCGGCCGCGGCAATCATGCCTGGAGCCTCGGGGAAGAAGAAAGCCGGACGATGATCAAGCAGGCGATCGACCTCGGCATCAATTTTCTCGACACCGCCAACACCTATTCCAATGGTTCCTCGGAGGAGATCGTCGGCCGGGCCATAAAAGATTTCGCCAAGCGCGAGGACATCGTGCTGGCGACCAAGGTGTTCAACCGCATGCGACCGGGCCCGAACGGCGCCGGCCTGTCGCGCAAGGCGATCTTCGACGAGATCGACAACAGCCTGCGTCGCCTCGGCACCGACTACGTGGATCTCTACCAGATCCACCGCTTCGACTACACGACGCCGATCGAGGAAACGCTGGAAGCGCTGCACGACATCGTCAAATCGGGCAAGGCCCGTTATATCGGCGCCTCCTCCATGTATGCCTGGCAATTCGCCAAGGCGCTTTACGTCTCCAGGCTGAACGGCTGGACCGAATTCGTCAGCATGCAGGATCACCTGAACCTGCTCTACCGTGAGGAAGAGCGCGAAATGCTGCCGCTTTGCGAGGATCAGAAGATCGCCGTTATCCCCTGGAGTCCGCTTGCCCGCGGCCGCCTGACTCGCGACTGGGACGAGACGACGGCCCGCAGTGAAACCGACGAATTCGGCAAGACGCTCTACACCCAGTCCATCGATGCCGACCGCAAGATCGTCGGGGCCGTGGCCGAAATCGCCAAGGCCCGCAACATCTCCCGCGCCCAGGTTGCAACCGCCTGGATCCTGCAGAAGAGTGCGGTGACCGCCCCGATCATCGGCGCGTCCAAACCGAACCACCTCACGGACGCCGTTGCCTCGCTCTCGGTCAAGCTTACCGCCGAGGAAATCGCGGCACTGGAGGCTCCCTACGTCCCGCACGCCATCGCCGGCTTCAAGTAGCCGCTGGCTTCTCGGTCCTCAGGGACATGCAAGATAGATCTCTCTCCACGTGGAGAGGGAGATCGAAACCATCGCCATTCGCGACTGAGATTATGTCTGGTTTTCAGGATCGAGCTGCCGGCGCATCGTCACCAGGAACTGCTCTGCAAGCGCCCTGTCCTCGACAGCACGGGCGAGAATGACGGCACCCATCATCGATGAGAGTGTCGTCGTCGCATTGGCGCGGCGCTCCTCTTCCGTTTCGCCGGGAACGATATCGGCAAGCGTGTCGACCAGCACGGACAGCCCATCGCTGAAGACCGCGCGGACGGCGCCGCGGCTGCGGCTGACTTCCTGGATCAGCGTTGCGAAGACACAGCTGCCGCCCGGATCGTCAACCGTGCGCCAGTGGATATAATGATCGAGAAGCGCTGCCAGCGGCCGGTCCGGCGATTCGGCGATATGCTCCTTCCAGCGCGTCTCAACCTTGTCGATCAGCTTGCGGCTGACCTCAAGCGCCAGATCGTCCTTCGAACCGAAGTGACCGTAAAAGCCGCCATGCGTCAGCCCCGCCGCCTTCATGATGTCGGCGACGCCGACCCCGTCGAAACCGTTTTCGCGGAAAAGCACGCCGGCAACGCTCAGGATCTTTTCGCGGTTTTCGGCAAATTTTTCGCGGCTGACCCGCATTGTCATCTCCAGAAATAGTCGCTTGACAAAATATATGACGTCCATCATCAATACGCAAGAAATATGATGACCATCATGTAAATCGATCCTGTATTTCCCGAACCTGAATTCAACCGGAATCTTGCCCATGGTTTCCACCGTCCTCGCCTCCACCCTTGCCCGGCGCAACATCCACTACGGCTGGGTCGTCGTTGCCGCGACCTTCCTCACCATGCTGGTCACTGCCGGCGCCATGGGCGCACCTGGCGTGCTCATCAAGCCGCTGCAGGACGAATTCGGCTGGGAGACCTCACAGATTTCCTCGGCGCTTGCTATCCGCCTGATCCTGTTCGGTTTCATGGGTCCGTTCGCCGCTGCCTTCATGAATTATTTCGGGGTGCGCAAGGTCATCGTCTTCGCACTGGCGCTGATCGGCGCGGGCTTCGTCGGTTCGCTGTTCATGACGACGCTGTGGCAGTTGCTGCTGCTCTGGGGCATCGTCGTCGGCTTCGGCACCGGCCTGACGGCGATGGTGCTCGCCGCGACCGTCTCTTCCCGCTGGTTTACCAAGCACCGCGGCCTCGTCGTCGGCATGCTCTCGGCAAGCTCGGCCACAGGCCAGCTCGTCTTCCTGCCGCTGATGGCGGAGCTGACGGAACGCTACGGCTGGCGCTCGACGGTGTTTTTCGTCTGCGCCATGATCATGGTCGCAGCCCTTGCCGTGCTGGCTTTCATGCGCGACCGCCCGGCCGACCTCAACCTGCCCTCCTTCGGCGAAACGCAGGTAACGCCGCCGCCGGCAAGCACCTCGCTTGGCGTCGCGCTGATGACACCGATCACTGTCCTCAGAGAAATCTCGAAGACCTCGACCTTCTGGATCCTCTTTGCCACCTTTTTCATCTGCGGCCTCAGCACCAACGGCCTGATCCAGACCCATTTCGTCACCCTTTGCGGCGATTTCGGCATCGTGCCGGTGGCCGCCGCCAGCGTGCTGGCTGTCATGGGCATCTTCGATTTCTTCGGCACCATCGGTTCCGGATGGCTGTCCGATCGCTTCGATAATCGCTGGCTGCTGTTCTGGTATTACGGCCTGCGCGGCCTGTCGCTGCTCTACCTGCCCTTCAGCGATTTCAGCTTTTACGGCCTCTCCATCTTTGCCGTCTTCTACGGCCTCGACTGGATCGCGACCGTGCCGCCGACCGTCAAGATCGCCGCCGACCGCTTCGGCCCTGAAAAGGTCGGCCTCGTTTTCGGCTGGGTCTTTGCCGGCCATCAGCTGGGAGCCGCGACTGCCGCCTATGGCGCCGGCCTCTCGCGCACGGAGCTTTCGAGCTACCTACCCGCCTTCTTCGTCGCCGGTGCCTTCTGCCTGCTGGCCTCGATTCTGGCGATCACGCTGAAGAAGTCCGGCCTGAGCAGCCCGGCCCCCGCCGCCGCCCATTGATATCAGACGGGATCCGGCCTCCAGCGAGGCCGGATCTCTCTACCGGATCAGTCCGATAACTTCGTTTGCCGGTCTTGCGCGTCCGGGCGCTCGCATGTTAGACAGCCGCCCGTTCATATCCGTTGCCCCATTGGCGGAATTGGTAGACGCGCTCGACTCAAAATCGAGTTTCGAAAGAAGTGCTGGTTCGACTCCGGCATGGGGCACCAGCCTACGCTCTGCGAGCTTCGGCTCGGCAAGCCGAAGAGAGCAGCTAAGCGGAGGCTGTCGCGCCGTAGTTCCGTCAGGAACGAAGGCGGGCCGGTTCTATAATGCTCCGGTTAGCTGCACCATCATCTCAAATGGCTAGCCTGGCTCAAAGAACCGATGGCCCTACGGAACGAATTTCGCATCTAAGCGAAGCTTACTTATTCTTCAGCAGCCACATCTTGCCGGCCATCGTGATGCCGTAGACGTCTTTTGATGCGTCGTCATCCAGGTGCCGCCTTTCGAGAAAACCCGGCTCCTTCAACTCGCCCAACGTCTTGCCAGTGACCGACTTTATTTTCTGAGGCCGCTCTTTCCACCGGTCAGTTTTGGCGTAAGTCACTGTCGCGTTCTCATGCGTCCATTTATTGGCTGGCTGAGGATAAAGGTCTCCATCCCTGGCGAGTTTAAGTGCGGCGATCTGGGACGGCGTAAGCTCAATCATTCTAAAAAATCCTGTGCGGGCGGTGTTTGCGCTAGGAATGCGCTTTTACCAAAGGCGTGCTCATAACACCGACAGACGACTTTCACCACTGCATTGAGATATTCGTGCCACGAAAGGCGAAAACCCGGCTCGTCGGAACCGGGCTTCGCCCTTATCGCATATTTTTTCGTTAATAGCAGCGCCGGACCGTCCTGGTGACCTCGCCTTCGTCGGTCTGTCGGGTGACGCTCCTGGTTTCGCAGCCATTATCGCGATAGCGGCGGTGCCCACGTTCGCGCACGGCACCGAAAGTGACGCCACGTTCGCTGATGGTGATGCCGGGTCTTACCCGCTCGTGGCGATAGCCATCGTCATAGGAACGCTCTCTGACATAAACGCTGTCGGCAAGAACAGGCGCTGCAAACGAGCAGGCGGCAAGGGCCGCCACAGTACAGTTCAAGATGATCTTCCGCATGCCGTTTCTCCTTTCTTGATGAAAAGGCAACGAGACAAGACGCAGGTGGTTCCAACATCGGTGACGGCCGGATGGTGCCTTGAACGACGTCTGCGCCTCACTAGCCAGGATTGAGAACAAAGGCCTCAAACTGTAGCCCATCCCCCAAATCAACTGTTTAATTTTGCTCGCGCTTCGTCCAAAGTGGCCGCCGCGATCACAAGAGAGGGCGGACGTGCATCAGGAAGTAGGACTTATCGCGACGGTCGCCGTCAGTTTCGTTTTCGCGGCGATCCTCGGCTATGGCGCCGACCGGCTTCGGCTGCCTCCACTCGTCGGCTACCTGATGGCGGGCATCCTGATGGGGCCGTTCACGCCGGGCTTCGTCGCCGATACCGCCCTTGCCGGCCAGCTCGCCGAAATGGGCGTCATCCTGCTGATGTTCGGCGTCGGCCTGCATTTTTCCGCCTCCGACCTGCTCGCCGTGCGCGGCATCGCCGTGCCTGGCGCGATCGGACGGATTATCCTCGCGACCCTCTTGGGCATCGGCCTTTGCAAACTCTGGGGCTGGAGCCTCGGCGCCGGCATCGTCCTTGGTCTCAGCCTGTCGGTGGCGAGCACTGTCGTGCTCTTGAAGGCGCTGGAGGAGCGCAATCTCGTCAACGCGGCAAGCGGACGCGTCGCCGTCGGCTGGCTGATCGTCGAGGATTTGGTGATGGTGCTGGCGCTGGTGCTGCTGCCGGCCCTCGCAGAGCTTCTGGGCGGCAACGCCAGCACTACGACCAACCACGGCCTCGGCGACCTGCCGCTGGCGCTGACGATCGGCCTGACGCTGCTGAAGGTTGCGGCCTTCGCCGCCATGGCGATCTTCCTCGGCCCTCGCATCGTGCCCTGGCTGCTGACGATGATCGCCCGCACCGGCTCGCGCGAACTCTTTACGCTGACGGTGTTGGCGATCGCACTCGGCATCGCCTTCGGCTCGGCGGCAATCTTCGGCGTCTCCTTTGCACTCGGCGCTTTTTTCGCCGGCGTCGTCATGAGCGAATCCCAGCTCAGCCACAGGGCCGCCGCCGACTCGCTGCCGTTGCAGAATGCCTTCTCCGTGCTGTTCTTCGTCTCCGTCGGCATGCTCTTCGATCCCTCGATCCTGGTGCGCGAGCCGCTGGCCGTGATCGGCGCGCTGGCGCTCGTCATCCTCGGCAAGGGCATCATCACCTTCCTCATCGTCATGCTGCTCAGATATCCGATCAGCATGGGACTGACATTAGCCGGCGGCCTTGCCCAGATCGGGGAGTTTTCCTTCATCCTCGCCGGCCTCGGCGTATCACTCGGGCTTTTGCCGCATGAGGGTCAGGATTTGATCCTGGCTGCCGCGATCCTGTCGATCACATTCAACCCGATCGTGATCTTCGCAACCGACGGCCTGAAGAAAGTTATCCATTCGAGGTGGCCCTCCCTCTGGGAGAGCTACGGCAGAAGCAGGCAGAAGGCGCTCGGCAAAGAACTGGAAAAGATCAGGGCGCTCGGCGAAGAGCGCGAGCGCCAGCATCAACTGAAGATGCAGCAGCTGATCGAGACTTTCCCGCTGTTCTCCCAAGTCAACGAGGACGCGCAAGAGGAGCTGCTGCTGCTCTTCAAGGCGAAATCGGCGCCGCCCGGCGAACGCGTCATCCGCCGCGGCGACCGCGGCGACAGCATGTATTTCATCTCTTCGGGTGCGGTGGAAGTGCGGCTCGCCAGCGGCGCGATCCGCCTGGAGCCGGGAGCTTTCTTCGGAGAAATGGCACTGCTGACCGGCGCACGGCGCACCGCCGACGTCATTGCCGTCGATTTCTGC
>NZ_VSZV01000346.1:49306-57815 GCF_008919455.1 Rhizobium sp. PEPV16 | reverse complement strand
GCGGACGGAAATGAACGTCCTGCGTCAGCAATGGGAAAAGTCGATGGACCTGTCCTGAAAAGGAAGCCGCAGCTCCCGACGGAGCTGCAGCGTTTCGGCAAATAGTGGACTACTTGTCAGGGCAGGCTTCACTGGTCGTCGTGCCGCTGTTGCCGCCTTGCGTCTGAAGCGACTCACCGCTCGGTTGGTCCGGGCAATTCGCCTTGTTCATCGGCATGTTCATCGAACTGGCGGAGCCATTGTTCGTCGTGCTGTTCGTTGCATTCGGATCCAGTGGTACCGTCGTGCCGCTGTTGCCGGTGCTGTCATATTCCGAGCTGCTCGGCGTATTGGCGCCGCTGTTGGTCGGAGCCTGCGGCGGGTTGGCCTGTGCGAAAGCCGACGTCGCCATGCCAAGGGCGAGCAGCGAGGCGGCAGCAAGTTTCATCCGCATGGGAATATCCTCCTCGGGATTTGTTGATCATGAGAAGGAAACCATGCAGTCAAGCCGTTGTTCCGACAGGCGTCGGGATTAAATACCCGGACGCGCGGCGCCGTAAGCGTGATTGCCTCAGCCCGCCGGCCAATAGCCATCGGCGCGGAAATCGTCCGGGATTGGGTCGAGCCGCGACAACGCCTCGGCTGCGAAGTCGATCTGTAGCGACAAGTGTTTGAGAGAGGCCAGCATCGGCACGCCGGTCGCGAATTCCCGGATGCGGGACAGATGATAACCGCTGTCGTCGATCCGTCGCGCGGCCTCCCGGCGCACGTCGTCTCTGCTCGGTCCCCGCCCCTTCTCGGACCGGTCATCCATTTGCACGGCCCGCCCACGGCCACCTTCGATCACTTTGAACATTCTCATGCCGCCCTGCACGTCGACCCTCAATCAGCTTGCCGCAGAATGGCCGATTCGCAATCCCGTGAAATCTTGGGAGAGGTGCTGACACCCGTCATCACGAAATTTTTTTGACGGCGGTGGCACGAAGGACACGGACGAGCATTTACAGCGCCGCGCACGGCCCCTAAAGCTCTTTTGCACTGCAACAGGAAGGAAACGGAATGCTCCGCAGACTTTACGACTGGACCATGTCTCTGGCCGCACGCAAATCGGCCGAAATCTGGCTCGCCGTCATCGCCTTCGTCGAAAGCTCCGTCTTTCTCGTTCCCGCCGACGTGCTGTTCCTGCCGATGGCGCTTGCCAGGCCGGAACGCTCCTATCGCTACGCGCTGGTCGCGACCGTCGCTTCCGTACTCGGCGGCATCGCCGGCTGGGCGCTCGGCTTTTACGCCTATGAGACGGTGGCGCGGCCGGTGCTCGAATTTTACGGCAAGCTCGATGCCTTCGAGCAGATGAAGGCCTATGTCACCTACGAGTGGATCCTGCTGCTGCTTGTCACATCAGGTCTTGCGCATTTGCCGCCGATCAAGATCGTGACGATCCTGTCCGGCGTCATTCACGTCAATCTGGGCCTTTTCATTGTTTCGGCGATTATTGCACGCGGCGCGCGTTTCCTCTTCCTCGCATGGCTGCTGCGCCACTACGGCGAGCCGATCCGTGACTTCATCGAGAAGCGCCTCGGCCAGATCGTTGGCATCGGTGCCGCTACGGTGATCGTGCTATATGTCGGCTACCGCTCTTTCGCTCACTAGGCGAGGATGATTTTCGGCCGAACAGGCCTAAAATCAATCCGCATCTCATGCTCTACTAAACTCGCGGAGCTCCGCCATGACTATTTCCTCGCCGCTCGCCCGCCCCGGCTTTGTCTATTCCATGTTGCTCGCCACCGGCATGGCGGCGGCCGTCGGCACGGCGCTCGGCTTCCAGTATATCTGCGGCTATATTCCCTGTGCGCTCTGCCTGTTGCAGCGGCAGCCCTATTATTACGCTATCCCGATCGCGATCCTGGCCGCAATCTCCGAGCTCGTCGGCCTGCCGAACTGGATCACCCGGGCGCTCATTCTCGCCGCCGGCATCCTGATGCTGGTGACGGCAGGCATGGGTGTTTATCACGCCGGTGTCGAATGGCACTTCTGGCCGGGCCCGGCCACCTGCTCGACGACGGCAAGCAGCATGACGACCAATGCCGGCGATCTGCTTGGTGAGCTCAACACCATCAAGGGCCCGTCCTGCACCGATGCGGCGCTGCGCGTGCTCGGCCTGTCTTTTGCGGGCTGGAACGTGATTGCCGGAATCCTGCTCGCAGCCTTCGCCTTTGTCGGCGTTCGCAAGGCCGCCTCGTAAAATTATGCAGCATTCGAATGGGCTGCAGCGTCCTTTGCGCCTCTGAAAGGACGCGCGGCGCTGCAGGCCGTTCGATCAGGGCTGCAGTTCGGTATCCCAATAGAGATAGTCGAGCCAGCTTTCATGCAGATAGTTCGGCGGGAACAGCCGGCCGTTATTGTGCAGATCCTGCACCGTCGGCTGGTACGGCTTCTGCGCCGGAAACATGGCTGCCTGCTTCGGAAGTTTGCTGCCCTTGCGCAGATTGCAGGGCGAACAGGCTGCCACGACATTCTCCCAGGTCGTCTCGCCGCCATGGGCGCGCGGGATGACGTGGTCGAAGGTCAGGTCGTCATGGGCGCCGCAATACTGGCATTCGAACCGGTCGCGCAGGAAGACGTTGAACCGGGTGAAAGCGGGATTGCGGGAGGGCTGAACGTAAGTCTTCAGGCACACGACGCTCGGAAGCCGCATCGAAAAGCTCGGCGAGGAAACCGAATGTTCATATTCTGCAATGATGTTCACACGGTCGAGAAATACCGCCTTGATCGCGTCCTGCCAGGACCACAACGACAAGGGGTAATAACTCAGTGGCCGGTAGTCAGCGTTCAGGACGAGCGCCGGCAGGGCCTGTGGGGAGACTGCAATCGTCAAGGGACTCTCCTGATCGATTCGGCATCTGCACCTGTATATTAGGCCGGTTGTTACAGGATTGTGAAGTCCAATAAATTCAGAGGATAAAGGCATTTTGAAGAGTGTTGCCGATCAGCCGATCGGCACCACGTCACGGCGCATCTTCGTGGCGTAGTAGGCCCAGAAAAGCCGTGCCGCCACCGAGCGCCACGGCGACCAGACTGCCGAAAGCTCAGCAAGCATCTTCGCCTGCGGCCGTGCGGCAAGACTGAATGCGGTCCCGACGGCATTCTGCAGCGCGACATCGCCGGCCGGGAAAACATCGGCATGACCGCCGCAAAACATCAGATAGACCTCTGCCGTCCACGGCCCGACACCCTTCAGCGCGGTCAGTTCGCCAAGCGCCTCGGCCGGCGGCTTCAGGCAGAGCCCGGAGAGATCGAGACGGCCGGAAGCGACCGCTTCGGCAATCCGCGACAGCGTCTCGGCCTTGGCGCGCGACAGACCGAATTCGCGCCACGCCTCGGCGTGAAGCAGTGCGTAGCCTTCGGCCGTCAGCGAACCGTCCGCCGGCAGCATGCGCCGCCAGATCGCCTCGGCGCTGGCGCGCGATACCATCTGCGAGACGATGATATGGGCAAGACCGGCAAAGCCTGGCTCGCGCAATCGCAGCGGAATGGGTCCAGCGTCGGCGACGATCGGCACAAGACGCGGATCGAGGCGAAGCAGCGCTTCGAGCCCCTGCCTGACGTCATCGTCGTTGCGGATGATCTGCACATTGCCTCGCAGTGGTTCAAAAGCCGAATCCATGGCAGAAGAAAGCATGACCACGAGTGAGCGTCAAAAACCTGTCTTTCGTTTTGCGCCGAGTCCCAACGGACCGTTGCATCTCGGCCATGCCCTCTCGGCCCTTCTGAACCGCGACATGGCAGAGGCCGAACAAGGCCGCCTGCTGCTGCGCATCGAGGATATCGACCAGACCCGCTGCACGCCCGAGTTCGAGGCCGGCATCCTGAGGGATCTCGAATGGCTTGATATCAGCTGGGAAAGCCCGGTGCGGCGCCAGTCGGAACATTTTCCCGAATATCAGGCGGCGTTGCACGCTCTGATCGAGCGCGGGCTGGTCTATCCAGCTTTTCTGACGCGCGGCGAGGTGAAGGCGCGCGTCGTCGCCTACGAGGCGGCGGGTGAATCCTGGCCGCGCGATCCCGACGGCGCCCCGCACTATCCCGCAAGTGATCGTGAGCGTCCGGCAGACGAATGGCGGGACATGCTGACCTCGGGGAAGAAACATGCCTGGCGGCTCGACATGCGCAAAGCGCTCGACCTGATCGGCGAACTGCTGTTCTGGACGGAAACCGGCGACGGCAGGACAGGCGAGATCGCCGCCGAGCCCGACGTCTGGGGCGACGTCATCCTGTCGCGCTCGGATGCGCCATCGAGCTATCATCTTTCCGTGGTCGTCGACGATGCGCTGCAGGGCGTCACCCATGTCGTGCGTGGGCTCGACCTCTTCCACGCCACATCGGTGCACCGGCTGTTGCAGGTGCTGCTCGGCCTGCCGCAGCCGGTCTATCACCATCATCGTCTCATTCTCGGCGCGGATGGCCGCAAGCTTTCGAAAAGCCAAGGTGACACCGGGCTTGGCGAATTGCGCGCCCAGGGCATGTCAGGGGCGGATATTCGCCGTCTTGTCGGGCTCTGATTGCCTTTCGACACGCTCTCTGCCGACGATCGAAAGCGTGTGCGAAAACATCCGGAAGACGCGGAACTTGATCAGCGCTGCATTGATCTCCGCCCCGATGATGAAGATGACGCCGACCATGTAGAGGAAGATCAGCACGATCATGACCGAGGCGAGACCGGCATAGGTTGCCGTATAATTGGCGAAGGTCGCGAGATAATAGGCAAAGATCAGCGCTCCGGCGAGCCAGAGAAGCAGCGTCAGCAGCACGCCCGGAATGACGTCGAAGACCCGCCGCTTGCCGGCCGGCAACCACAGATGCATGACCAGCAGTCCGACGGTCAGAACCACCAGCGTGCCGTAGATGCGCCAGCTGAAAACGATGTCGAGCGTATCGGCGAACAGCGGGAACCATCTCCTCGAATAATCGAGCGCCAGCGGCAGGGCGACCAGCAGGATGCTGATCGCCGTGAAGATGATGACCGCGATCAGCACGTAGCCGAGGCTGGCGAGACGCGTGAAATACCAGGCCCGTGTTTCCTGTACCCGGTAGGCGCGGTTGAGCGAGATGCGCAGCGCCTCGACACCGTTCGAGGCGAAATAAGCGGCGGCCAGCACCGAGATCGTCAGCAGCCCGCCGCGCGGAATGGTCAGCACCTGCAGCACCTGGTCGGCGAGCGGTTTGGCGATCGCCTCGGGCCAGGTGTCGAAGATCAGATGGATGGCCGTCGAGGAAAATTGATCGGCGCCAAGGAAGCTTGCGAGCGCCGTGCCGAAGATCAGGAAGGGGAAAACCGCAAGCAGGCTCGACAGCGCCACATGGCTTGCCATCGCAAAGCCGTCGTCCTCGACCATATGACAGATCGCGTCATAGACCACGTCATAGATCGTGCGCAGCACCTTCGGCATTCCGTCTCCGGCTTTCCAGATTGTATCCTCTGGCCGAATATGGGAAACGAGTCCCATTTTGTACAGGAATCATTCCATGGCGGGAGAGCGCACCATCGTCGTGACCGGATGTTCGTCCGGTATCGGCGCTCATTGCGCGCGGTCGCTGAAAGCCGATGGCTGGCGTGTCTTCGCGACGGTGCGCAAGCCGGAAGATTTGCCGGGGCTGGAAACCGAGGGCATCGAGGCCTTCCTGATGGACTATGCCAGGACCGAGACGATTTCCGACATGGTCGGCGCGGTTCTGGAACGCAGCGGCGGTCGCATCGACGCACTCTTCAATAACGGCGCCTATGGCCAGCCGGGCGCCGTCGAGGATCTGTCGACAGCAACGCTGCGCGCGCAGTTCGAGGCGAATTTCTTCGGCTGGCATGAGCTGACGCGGCAGGTCATTCCGCCGATGCGCCAACGTGGCCAAGGGCGGATCGTGCAATGCTCGTCAATCCTTGGCGTCGTTCCCTATCGCTATCGCGGCGCCTACACCGCGTCCAAATTCGCGCTCGAAGGCCTTAGCATCACCCTGCGAATGGAGCTGCAGGGCAGCGGCATCCATGTGAGCCTGATCGAGCCGGGTCCGATCGCCACACGTTTTACCGCCAATGCGCTGGCAAAGATCAAGGAACATATCGACCTCGAGAATTCGCCCCACGCGGTCGATTACATCAGGCAATTGGCGAGACTCGACGGATCGGGGCCGGTCAACCGCCATAAACTCGGCCCGGAAGCGGTCTATTCCGTATTGAAACACGCATTGAACTCGACAAATCCGAGGCCACATTATCCCGTAACGACTCCGGCTAAGCAGGGCATGTTCCTGAAGCGGCTGCTTCCGGCAGACCTCTTCTACCGCCTGATGCGCTGGACGGACTGACTGAGAAAGCTGAACGCCATGTCCACGGTCACCTATATCCTCGCGATTATTGTCATGGGCGTCGTCGCCCTCGTCCTGATCCGCGGCCTCTTCAACATGATGAAGGGCGGCGATCCCAACCGTTCCAACAAGCTGATGCAGCTTCGTGTGCTGTTGCAGGCGATCGCCGTCATCCTGATCATGGTGACGCTCTGGATCACCGGCGGGGGCCGCCCGACCTGACGGGGATTCAAGGGGGGAACAGTGGTCAAGCTCAACAAGATCTACACGAAAACAGGCGATGACGGCACGACCGGGCTGGTGTCCGGCCCGCGCCGGCTAAAAGACGATCTGCGCGTCGAGGCCTATGGTACGATCGACGAGGCCAATTCCGCAATCGGCCTGGCGCGGCTGCACACGGCCGGCTTGCCTGAACTCAACGCCATGTTGATGTCGATTCAGAACGACCTCTTCGATCTCGGCGCCGATCTCGCCACCCCTGACACTGGTGAGCCGCCGGCCTATGAGCCGCTGCGGATCGTCGAGACGCAGGTCGACCGCGTCGAGCGTGATATCGACCAGTTGAACGCCGGCCTGGAGCCGCTGAAATCCTTCATCCTGCCAGGCGGCAGCCCGGCTGCCGCACATCTGCATCTTGCCCGCACGATTGCGCGGCGCGCCGAGCGTTTGATGGTGGCGCTTGCCCGCACCGACGGTGAAATTGTCGGCGAGCCGGCGATGAAATATGTCAACCGGCTCTCCGATTTCCTCTTCGTCGCGGCACGTCATGCAAATGACCGGGGCCATGCGGATGTGCTTTGGGTTCCGGGAAAAAACAGATAGGCTTGTCGCGATCACGATCGCCGAGGGGCCTTTATGTTCATACCACTTCACGATGCCAATACGCTGAAACATATCAAGGTTCAGTGGGTAACGCTCGCACTGATCGCGCTGAACTTCGCGGTCTGGCTTTTGACCAGCCTGGAGAGCGAGCAGGCCGCCCAGGCGACGACCGTCGGGCTCGGCTACATCCCGGCAATCGCCTTCGGCCACGCGGTGCTGGCGCAGGGGCTCGAAATCGTGCCGGAACCGCTGACCTACCTCACCTATGCCTTCGTCCATACCGGCTTCTGGCATCTGGCCGGCAACATGATCTTCCTCTGGGTCTTCGGCGATAATGTCGAGGATGCGATGGGACATCTGCGCTTCCTGATTTTCTATCTCGTTTGCGCCGCCGCCGGCGCGCTCTGCCACGGCCTGCTGACCATGACCTCGGAAGCACCGCTGGTCGGCGCATCGGGGGCGGTCTCCGGCGTCGTTGCCGCCTATGTCATGCTGCATCCGCGCGTCCGGGTCTGGGTGCTGGTTTTTTTCCGTGTGCCGTTGCCCCTGCCGGCCTTCGTGCCGCTGCTTTTATGGATCGGACAGCAGTTCTTCATGCTGGCGATCGCACCTGACGGCGACGTTTCCTGGGGTGCGCATGTCGGCGGCATCCTTGCTGGGGCTTTGCTGATCCTGGCGTTGCGCCGGCCTGGTGTGCCGCTCTTCGACCGGCAGATCGTCCCGCCCCGCGCCGTCAGAAACGACCCGGGCGCTGGCCAGGCCATCGCGGCCGGCACGGACGGGCGAACCGCACAGCGCTTTCCCTGGGGCCGACGCTAAGCAACGATATTGACGTGAACGTAAACGTCCATATATTGCCGAGGCAAATCGCCGGCCGGCGTCATGGAAGCGTTGAATTTGGAGGAAAAGCGCGTATCCATGTCGCCATTCGACAATCGGAGCGGCGCTTGAGCGCGCATTTTCTAAAAAAGTCTCTGAAGCCAGTTTCTCCTGAAGGAAGGACCCCATGAAGATACTCGTCCCAGTCAAACGGGTTGTCGACTACAACGTGAAGATCCGGGTGAAGCCGGATGGCACAGGTGTCGAGCTTGCCAATGTGAAGATGTCGATGAACCCGTTCGACGAGATCTCGGTGGAAGAGGCGCTGCGGCTGAAGGAAGCCGGCAAGTGCGAAGAAGTGGTGGTCGTCTCGATCGGTCCGGCCAAAGCCGAGGAGACGCTGAGGACCGCCCTTGCGATGGGTGCCGACCGGGCGATCCTGGTCGAGACCGACGATCAGATCGAGCCGCTCACCGTCGCCAAGATCCTCAAGGCTGTCGCCGATGCCGAACAGCCGGGGCTGATCATCGTT
>NZ_VSZV01000346.1:49078-49263 GCF_008919455.1 Rhizobium sp. PEPV16 | reverse complement strand
TCGATGGCGGCCTGCAGACGATCGAGATCAAGCTGCCGGCGGTCGTCACCACCGATCTGCGCTTGAACGAACCGCGCTATGCCTCGCTGCCGAATATCATGAAGGCGAAGAAGAAGCCGCTCGACAAGAAGACGCCGAGCGACTTTGGTGTTTCGACCACGCCGCGCCTCAAGGTCTTGAAGACT
>NZ_VSZV01000346.1:48760-49068 GCF_008919455.1 Rhizobium sp. PEPV16 | reverse complement strand
AGGAGCCATCATCATGACCATTCTTCTTCTGGCTGACCACGACAATGCCAGCCTGTCCGATCAGACCGCCAAAGCGCTGACGGCAGCCGCAAAAATTGGCGGCGATATTCATGTGCTCGTCGCCGGCAAGGCTGCCAAGCCCGCTGCCGAACAAGCGGCAAAACTTGCCGGCGTCTCCAAGGTGCTGCTGGCCGAAAGCGACGAACTGGCCAACAATCTGGCCGAACCGCTGGCCGACCTGATCGTCTCGCTCTCCGCCAGCTATGACACGATCCTGTCTGCCGCCACCTCGGTCGGCAAGAATGTGC
>NZ_VSZV01000346.1:32821-48750 GCF_008919455.1 Rhizobium sp. PEPV16 | reverse complement strand
GAGGAGCCGTCGGGCCGCAAGGCCGGCGTCAAGGTCAAGTCGGTCGCCGAACTGATCGACAAGCTCAAAAACGAAGCCGGCGTGCTGTAATCAGCTTGGAACAGGAGCCATCATCATGACCATTCTTCTTCTGGCTGACCACGACAATTCAAGCCTGTCCGATCAGACCGCCAAGGCGCTGACGGCAGCCGCAAAGATCGCCAAGGACCAAGCAAGTGATATTCATATCCTCGTCGCCGGCAAGGCTACCAAGCCTGCTGCCGAACAAGCGGCCAAGCTTGCCGGCGTCTCCAAGGTACTACTGGCCGAAAGCGACGAGCTTGCCAACAATCTGGCAGAGCCGCTGGCCGACCTGATCGTGTCGCTCTCCGCCAGCTACGACACGATCATCTCTGCCGCCACCTCGGTCGGCAAGAATGTGGTGCCGCGGGTCGCTGCCCTTCTCGATGTCGCCCAGGTCTCCGAGATCATCGAGGTGATCTCGTCCGACACCTTCAAGCGGCCGATCTATGCCGGCAACGCCATTCAGACGGTGCAGGCGACCGATGCCAAGAAAGTCATCACCGTGCGCACCGCATCCTTCGCCTCTGCACCGGACGGTGGCTCGGCAACGATCGAGGCGATCCCGGCGGTTTCCGATCCGGGGCTTTCGACCTTTGTCGGCGATGCGCTGTCGGCCTCAGACCGTCCGGAACTGACCTCGGCGAAGATCATCATCTCCGGCGGCCGGGCGCTCGGCTCGGCGGAAAAGTTCAGGGAGGTCATCCTGCCTCTTGCCGACAAGCTGGGGGCCGCCGTCGGTGCCAGCCGTGCTGCCGTCGATGCCGGTTATGCGCCGAACGACTGGCAGGTCGGCCAGACCGGCAAGGTGGTGGCGCCGCAGCTATACATTGCCTGCGGCATTTCAGGCGCCATCCAGCATCTGGCCGGCATGAAGGATTCGAAGGTGATCGTCGCCATCAACAAGGACGAGGAGGCGCCGATCTTCCAGGTCGCCGACTACGGATTGGTCGCCGATCTCTTCGATGTCCTGCCGGAATTGGAAAAGGCGCTCTAGCGGGGGAGACCGAGCGTGGCGCGCGTCGTGGGACGTCCAATCAAACCTGGTGCCGACCTTCTTCTCAACGATGACGAGAAGCCGGCATACATACGGCTGCACGACATCGGCAGAGAGCGGCGCTCTCGGCCGCTGCAGGAATTCCTCAATGATGTCGGCGGGCTGATGCTGTCGGCGGAGGCTCCTGCAGTCGCCAGTTTCGTCGCGGGCAAAGTCCTCCAGAGGCTGCTCAAGACCGGCAAGGTGCGTCCGGAGGGCGGGCCTCTTCCCGGCGCGCCCGAAGGGCTGGATGACGCCATCGGCCATCTTGCAAAATCGGGACGGAAATACGAGGCGATCGCCGGCCAGTTCCAGAGTCTCGCCGATAAGCTGCTCTGGAGACGCGGCCGCTCCGGCCCTTTCGCAAGCCTGAATTTTGGCAATACGCACTCCCATGCGGTCTTGGTCGGTCCCGGCGGCATGGAGGAACGCGCCGATCTCAGGGTCGGCGTGATCTACATGGATCGCTATACAAGATTTCCCGATCATGTTCAGACGCAGCCCCGCGCCTTCATCCTGCTTTCGCCGGGCGAAATCCGCCTTGGCGATTCCGAGTGGTTCTCTGCCGGTGTTGGTACGGTTTTTGCGAACGACGCCGGGCAATCCTTCGCGATAAGATGCACAGCCCGGCCGCTGCTTGCGGTCTGGTGCCAGGTTGAGCGGGAGACGTGATGGGTTCCTTGGCGACAATGGGCCCGAGATAAACAAAAGCCCGAAGGCGAGAGCTTGAAGTCTCGGCGGGAACGCAGCGATGCAGATCGGCGAGAGCCGGTCGATCGGAGTATGCAGCATCAGAATTCAATTTAAGAGGAAGGATCTCAAAATGGACGTTCGCGCCGCCGTTGCCGTTCAGGCAGGAAAACCGCTCGAAGTGATGACCGTGCAGCTGGAGGGGCCGCGGGCCGGCGAAGTGCTGGTGGAGGTCAAGGCGACGGGCATCTGCCACACCGATGATTTCACTTTGTCGGGCGCCGATCCGGAAGGCCTCTTCCCGGCGATCCTCGGCCATGAGGGTGCCGGCATCGTCGTCGATGTCGGCCCCGGCGTCACTTCGGTGAAGAAGGGCGACCACGTCATTCCGCTCTACACCCCGGAATGCCGTGAATGCTATTCCTGCACCTCGCGCAAGACCAATCTCTGCACCTCGATCCGCGCCACCCAGGGCCAGGGCGTGATGCCGGACGGAACCAGCCGCTTCTCGATCGGCAAGGACAAAATCCATCACTATATGGGCTGCTCGACCTTTTCGAACTTCACCGTGCTGCCGGAGATCGCGCTTGCCAAGGTCAATCCCGACGCGCCGTTCGACAAGATCTGCTACATCGGCTGCGGCGTCACCACCGGCATCGGCGCCGTCATCAACACCGCCAAGGTGGAGATGGGCGCGACGGCCATTGTCTTCGGGCTCGGCGGTATCGGCCTCAACGTTCTGCAGGGCCTGCGTCTGGCCGGCGCCGACATGATCATCGGCGTCGATATCAACCCTGACCGCAAGGCCTGGGGCGAGAAGTTCGGCATGACTCACTTCGTCAATCCGAAGGAGGTCGGCGACGACATCGTGCCCTATCTCGTCAACATGACGAAGCGCCACGGCGACCTGATCGGCGGCGCCGATTACACGTTCGACTGCACCGGCAACACCAAGGTGATGCGCCAGGCGCTGGAATCTTCCCACCGCGGCTGGGGCAAGTCCATTATCATCGGCGTTGCCGGCGCCGGCCAGGAAATTTCCACCCGTCCGTTTCAGCTGGTTACCGGCCGCAACTGGATGGGCACCGCCTTTGGCGGCGCGCGCGGCCGCACCGACGTGCCGAAGATCGTCGATTGGTACATGCAGGGCAAGATCCAGATCGATCCGATGATCACCCACACCATGCCGCTCGAAGACATCAACAAGGGCTTCGAGCTGATGCACAAGGGCGAGAGCATTCGTGGCGTGGTCGTGTACTGAGCCATGAAGACGATCTCGACCGAAAATTCTCATGGCGGCACCCAGGGCGTCTACGTCGATCGCTCGGATGTCTGCGACTGCGACATGACCTTTGCGGTATTCCTGCCGCCACAGGCCAAAGCACGAAAGCTGCCGGTTCTATGGTACCTTTCCGGTCTGACCTGCACTCATGCCAACGTCATGGAAAAGGGCGAGTATCGGCGTCTTGCCGCAGAACTCGGCATCATCGTCGTCTGCCCCGACACCAGTCCGCGGGGCGATGCCGTCCCGGACGAACCTGATAATTGGCAGTTCGGCAAGGGGGCCGGCTTTTACGTCGACGCCACCGAGCCGCCGTTCGCGCAGAACTATCGGATGTACAGCTACGTCGTCGATGAATTGCCGAAGCTTATCGAAGCCGAGTTTCCGGTCGACATGACGCGACAGGGCATCTTCGGTCATTCGATGGGCGGACATGGCGCGATCACGATCGCGCTCAAGAACCCGGAACGCTTCGGTAGCTGCTCGGCCTTCGCGCCGATCAGCCATCCGTCGGTCTCCGGCTGGTCAAAGCCGGCATTCCGGAAATATCTCGGAGCGGATGAGACGGCCTGGCGGGCATATGATGCCTGCTCGCTGATCGAAGACGGTCACCGGTTTCCGGAATTCCTCGTCGATCAAGGGACGGCGGATAGCTTCCTGGAGGATGGATTGCGCCCTGAAGAGCTCCGGCAAGCCTGCGAAACGGCCGGCATCAGCCTGCGGCTTCGCATGCAGGAAGGCTACGGCCATTCCTACTTCTTCATTTCGACTTTCATGGAAGACCATCTGCGCTGGCACGCGCGAAGGTTGGGAGACTGATTGCAGAGCTTGGCCGGGCATATCGCAAACGGCCCAGAAGGGGAGGAGAAACCCATGACCAGCATAGCCATACATCCGGCAGTGGATTCAGGCTTTCGGGCGACTGACGCTGCTTTCGCAGGCGGGACGCTCGTCTGCAAGTGCGCAAGCAACCCCGTGAAGGTCAGGATCAAGAGCGATATCGCCCACAATCATGCCTGCGGCTGCACGAAGTGCTGGAAGCCCGAGGGCGCAGTCTTTTCGGTCGTGGCAGTTGCGCCGACCGAAAGCGTCGAAGTTCAGGAGAATGGCGACAAGCTCGCCGTCGTCGATTCCACAGCCTTGATCCAGCGCCACGCCTGCAAAGAATGCGGCGTGCATATGTATGGGCCGGTCGTGCGCGAACATCCGTTCCAGGGATTGTCGTTCGTCCATCCGGAGCGCTTTCAGGAAAGCGGCTGGGCGAAGCCGGGCTTTGCGGCCTTCGTGTCGTCGATCATCGAAAGCGGCTTCGACCCCGCGAAGATGGACGCCGTCAGAACGCAGCTGAAGGCGTCGGGCCTCGAGCCTTACGATTGCCTAAACCCTGGCCTTATGGACTACATCGCAACCTGGATGGCCAAGAAGAGCGGCGTCCTGGCCGCGTGATCGACCTTGGGGGGCGCCAGGTCGGCGCTCCCCGACAAAACCGCCGCTATCAGGATATCGAGATACTCCGTGATGGCCGCACACCGCTGGTTTGCCGGCGGTCGGGCTTGCGAAGCCTGATGGTCAACGTCGATGCGCACTGCATCAACCTCGACTGCAGAGAAATCCTCACCGACCTGCCACGATAATCCGCTTGGAAAGAAACTCCTCGATGGCCGCCGCCGCAGAGCGCCGATCATGGGCAGCGCTTTGAAATGGTGCTCGACATGCACCGGCATGACTTCGCCGGTGTCATTGTGTATTTCACGCATACTAATTGTGTACGCAAAGTACACAATATTTGACTCCTTTGGAAAGGCGTGCCATCTTCACGGCGTAGAGCAACGAGCGGCGGAGAGCGACGATGGCAAAGACACCCAAGAGCAATCTCTACGAAGATCTGAAACGGCAGATTCTGACGATGGAGCTGGATCCGGATACCGATCTGGACGAGGCCAGTCTGAGCGAAAAATACGGGCTCTCCCGGACGCCGGTTCGCGACATATTCCGTCGCCTTGCCGGCGAGGGCTATATCGACATCCGTGAGAACAGGGGTGCGCGGGTCATCCCGATGAACCATTCCACTCTGCGGAATTTCTTTCTCGTTGCGCCGATGATCTACGCGGCGATCGGCCGTCTCGCCGTGCAGAACTTCAAGCCTACTCAGCTTTCAGACCTGAAGCAGACCCAGGAGCGGTTCCGCGCCGCCAGCGAGAACATGGACCCTCTGGCGATGGTTCTCGAGAACAACCGCTTTCACGAAATTTTCGGCGAGATGTCGGGCAACGTCTATCTGCAGCCGAGTCTCGGCCGGCTGCTCATCGATCACGCGCGCATCGGCCACACCTTCTTCCGGCCGAGGAACGAGGACATGAGGCGGCGGCTTCAGGTGGCCGTCGACCACCATGACGGCTTCATCGCCGCACTCGGCGCTCACGACGAGAATGCCGTCGTCGACCTCGTCTTCGAACACTGGGAATTGTCCCGCGAGAACATGGAAATGTTCATCGCCCCGCAAGGCCTCAAGGCGGACGCCTTCCTCGGCGGCCCCGCCACGCAACTCTTGGAGAAATCGTCGTGAAGTTTGAGGGGATCTACACGCCGGCGGTGACGCCGCTCGATCAAAATGGCCAGATCGACCGGGCTGGATTTGCCGCCGTGCTCGAGTCGTTGATCGAAGCGGGCGTCCACGGCATCATCGTCGGCGGCTCGACGGGCGAGTATTACGCCCAGAGCAGCCAGGAGCGTTTCGAGCTCGCGGCCTATGCGAGGGAGGTCATCGGCACGCGGCTGCCGCTCATCATCGGGACCGGCGCCACGCGGACCGAAGATTCGGTCGAATACGCCAAGGCGGCGAAGGAAATCGGCGCGGATGCGATCCTGGTGTCGTCGCCGCCATACGCGCTGCCGACCGAGCGCGAGAATGCGGTCCACGCCCTGACCGTCGACCGGGCGGCGAACCTGCCGATCATGCTCTACAACTATCCGGCCCGCATGGGCGTGGTGATGGGCGAGGAGTATTTCTCCCGCCTCGGCAAGTCCAGGAACGTGATCGCCATCAAGGAAAGCTCTGGCGACATGGGCAATCTTCACCTGCTTGCCCGGAAATTTCCGCACATCGCGCTGTCCTGCGGCTGGGACGACCAGGCGCTCGAATTCTTCGCGTGGGGTGCGAAGAGCTGGGTATGCGCCGGCTCCAATTTCCTCCCGCGCGAACATGTCGCCCTCTACGAAGCCTGCGTCCTCGAAAAGAACTTCGACAAGGGCCGCGCCATCATGATGGCGATGCTGCCGCTGATGGATTTCCTGGAATGCGGCAAGTTCGTCCAATCGATCAAGCACGGATGCGAGTTGATCGGGCTGAAGGTCGGCTCGGTCCGCGCGCCGCTGCGCCCGCTCAACTCCGAAGAAAAGCGAACCCTTCAGACCGTCGTCGCCACATTGAAGCGCACGGTCGCCCAGATCACGTCGGGAGCCAATCATGCATGAACCCTTGACCGTCGCCGAATACAAGGCGATCGCCGCCGAGCTTCAGTTTCCGACGAATGCCTTCATCGATGGCGCATTTCGTCCGGCAAATTCCGGCAAGACTTTCACCTCCACGAACCCTGCGACGGGCGAGGTCCTTGCTGAAATCGCCGCCTGCGATGCCAGCGACGTCGATTTCGCCGTAAAGAAGGCGAAGGACGCGTTCGACGATGGACGCTGGCGGCTGCGCTCGCCGGGCGAGCGCAAGGGAGTGCTTCTCAAGCTCGCCAAGCTCATGGAGCAGAACAGGCACGAGCTCGCCGTCATGGAAAGCGTCGACAGCGGCAAGCCGGTGCGCGAATGCCAGACCGTCGACGTTCCCGATACCATTCATACGCTGCGTTGGCATGCCGAACTGATCGACAAGCTCTATGACAACACCGCTCCGGTCGGCGCCAACGCGCTGACGATGATCGTGCGCGAGCCCATCGGTGTCGTCGGATGCGTGCTTCCGTGGAATTTCCCGCTTCTCATGCTGGCCTGGAAGATCGGCCCTGCGCTTGCGGCCGGCTGCTCGGTCATCGTCAAGCCGGCGCAGGAGACAACGCTTACCACGCTACGTGTCGCCGAGCTTGCCCATGAAGCAGGCATTCCGGAGGGCGTCTTCAATGTCGTCACCGGCAGCGGCAAGGATGTGGGCGAACCGATCGGCCTGCACATGGATGTCGATATGGTGGCCTTCACCGGATCGACGCCGACTGGCCGCCGTTTCTTGCGTTACGCCGCGGACTCGAACCTCAAGAAAGTCGTGCTCGAATGCGGCGGCAAGAACCCCGCGGTCGTTCTCGATGACGCCGAAGACCTGGACCTCGTTGCCGAGCAGATCGTCAACGGCGCCTTCTGGAACATGGGCGAAAACTGCTCGGCCACGTCGCGTCTCATCGTTCATTCCAAGGTCAAGGATGAGCTGATGAAGCGCATCGGCGCCTATATGCGCGAATGGAAGACCGGCGATCCGCTCGATCCTGAAAACCGCATCGGTGCGCTCGTCAGCAAAGCTCATTTCGAGAAGGTGAAATCCTTCCTCGACGACGCCAAGACGGAGAAGCTGTCGGTTGCCCACGGCGGCGAAACCTATAACGGCATCTTCATCGAGCCGACGGTGGTCGATGGCGTGACGCCTGCCAGCCGCCTGTTCCAGGAAGAGATCTTCGGGCCGGTGCTTTCGGTGACCACCTTCAATTCGCTCGCCGAGGCAATCGCTCTTGCCAACGATACGAATTACGGCCTGACGGCATCGGTCTATACCGGCAGCCTGAGAAACGCGATCAAGCTCTCGCGCGAGATCCGTGCCGGCGTCGTCACGGTCAATTGCTTCGGCGAAGGAGACGCCACCACGCCGTTCGGCGGCTACAAGGAGTCCGGCTTCGGCGGCCGCGACAAGTCGGTCTTCGCCCACGACAATTATTGCGAACTGAAGACCATCTGGATCGATGTCTCGGAACGCTCGGTCGACGAGACGATCAGATGACCCACCATGTGATCAAGCGTCTGCCGATCGACACCGGCGTTTCGGGATGGGAGGCGATCAGCGAACGCGCCTTTCCCGCAACGGCGCTTGAGCACGACATTACTGCGGACTGGCTGATCGTCGGCGGCGGATTTGCCGGCCTGTCCGCGGCACGCCGCCTCTCGCAGTTGCGCCCCGAAGACAAGATCGTCGTCCTCGAGGCCCGCGAAATCGCCAAGGGACCGGCCGGCAGGAATTCCGGCTTCATGATCGACGTGCCGCACAATCTGTCTTCAGGCGAATATTCGGTGGCCGACGAAGAGGCGACCAAGGACGAGATCAGGCAGAACCGTCTGGCGATTTCCTTCGCAGCCGATGTCGCGGCGGAATACGGCCTGTCCAGGGAAACCTTCGATCCGTCGGGCAAGGTGAATGCGGCCGCCTCCGAGCGGGGGCTCGGGCTCAACGATAACTACAGGAGGTCGCTCGAAAAGATCGGCGAGGAGCATCGCGTTCTCGACGCCGATCAGATGCGGGAGATGACTGGCTCGCGCTATTATCGCGGAGGGCTCTATACGCCAGGCGCCGTGATGATCCAGCCCGCCGACTATATCCGCGGACTGGCGCGCGGACTTGGCGCAAAGGTCACCGTCCACGAGCATTCGCCGGTGCTGGAGCTTTCGCGCGAGGGCAGGTCCTGGAAGGCGAAATCCGTCCGAGGATCTGTTTCCGCGCCGAAGGTCATTCTGGGTGTGAACGGCCATATTCAAAGCTTCGGCCATTTTCGCGGGCGGCTGATGCACATCTTCACCTACGCGTCGATGACGTCGGCCTTTTTCCAGAACGAATTCGGCGGCGATGTCACCGGCGCAGATCGTTGGGCGCTGCTGCCAGCCGACCCGATGGGAGCGACGGTCAGAAAGATCACCACCGACGGTCGTTCGCGGATCGTCATCAGAACCAAGTTCACCTACGACCCGAGCCTTCAAGTGTCGGAGAAGCGCGTCGCCGGTGTGGCGGTCGAGCAGCGCCGGTCGTTCGACGCGCGCTTCCCCGGACTAGAAAGCCTGCCGATGGAATATAGCTGGGCGGGCGCTCTGTGCCTCAGCCGAAACCATGTGCCGGCATTCGGCGAGGTCGAAGAGGGGCTTTTTTCCGCTTGCTGCGAGAATGGTCTCGGCACGGTCAAGAGTACGCTTGCAGGGATGATGGCGGCCGATCTGGCTGCCGGCGTGGGTAGCCCCGAACTCGACCGATACAGGAACCAGCCGGAACCGAGCAAAATACCTCCCGAGCCCTTTGCGTGGCTGGGGGTCAATTCGGCCATCCGCTTTCAGGAATTGCGTGCAGGCCGCGAGGGATGATCTCTCGCCGCGCAATATGAAGACTGCCCGCTCGCAGACTTCAATGACAATGGGAACGAAAAACAGGAGTAAGAACAATGAAGACTTTGTGGAAGGCGCTTTGCGCCGCTGCGATGATCGGGGTTAGCATCCTTCCCGCTCGCGCGGAAGAAAAGACGATCAATCTGGGCACGATGTCGTGGGAGGACCTTACGCCTATCACCGGCATTACCAAGAAGGTCCTCGAAGACGCCGGCTACGCGGTGAAGGTGACCGAGTTCTCCGAATGGGGCATCGCTTATGCCGCTCTCGCCAAGGGCGATATCCAGGCTCTCGCGTCGCAGACGGACTACGTCGCTCAGGACTATTGGGACAAGAACAAGAACCGGCTCGAGAAGATCTCACCCGTTTCGCATGGCCTTTATCAGGGCGTCGCGGTTCCTAAATATGTGCCGATCGACTCGCTGGAACAGCTCAATGAAAACGCCGACAAGTTCGGCGGCAAGATCATCGGTATCGAGCCGGGCTCCGGCCTGATGCGCGATACTTCGAACGCGGTCAAGGACTACGACCTCAAGCTCCAACTCGTCGAGGGCAGCACCGCCGCGATGACGGCGGCGCTGAAGTCCGCCTATGATCGCAAGGAGTGGATTGCGGTGACGATCTGGGAGCCGTCCTGGATGGTTCAGAAATACGAGGTCAAATACCTCAAGGATCCGAAGGGCGTGTTCCCGCCGCCGCAGAGCTACTACTGGATCGGCCACAAGGGTTTCTCCGAAGAGAACCCCCATGCGCGTGAAGTGATGGCCAGCGTCTACGTGCCGATCGCCGACATCACCGCCATCAACGGCGCCGTCAACGAAGGTAAGACCATGGACCAGGCCGTGCAGGATTGGATCGGCGCGCATGCCGACCTGATCAAGCGCTGGGAAAACATCAAGAAGAACTAAAACGCGTCGTGGCCGTCCGATCCGTCGGGCGGCCACCCTGAAACCTAATGAAGAAGCCAGCGCCGAATGGCTCAAAGGGGATCGCTATGAAAACTGTAAATGCCGATATCAATGATGTCCTGATCGACTGCCAATCCCTCTGGAAAGTCTTCGGAGGCAAATCCGCTGTGGCAATGAAGTCGATCAAGGAGCGCGGCCTTGGCAAAAAAGAGGTCCTGACGGAATTCAACTGCGTCGTCGGCGTATCCGACGCGAGCATTGAGGTCCGGCGCGGCGAAATCTTCTGTATCATGGGACTGTCGGGTAGCGGAAAGTCGACGCTCATCCGCCTTCTCAACAAGCTGATCGCGCCGAGTTCCGGCAAGGTCCTCGTCAAGGGACGCGACCTCGCCACTCTGTCGCCGGTCGATCTCAGGCAGATGCGCGCCAAGAACATCGGCATGGTGTTTCAGAGCGTCGCGCTGCTGCCGCACCGGACGGTCCTGGAAAACGCGGCCTTCGGACTCGAGGTTCAGGGCATTCCCAAGCCGGAGCGCAACAAGACCGCCGCTGCAGCGCTGGAGAAGGTCGGCCTCGCCGACTGGGTGAGCCGATATCCCAACGAGCTTTCCGGCGGTATGCAGCAACGCGTCGGCCTTGCCCGCGCGCTCGCTTCCGACCCCGAAATCATTCTGATGGACGAGCCGTTCAGCGCTCTCGATCCGCTCATCCGCCGCCAGCTTCAGGACGAATTCCGACAGCTAACGAAGGCCTTGGGCAAGTCCGCGGTCTTCATCACACACGATCTCGACGAGGCGATCCGGATCGGCGACCGTATCGCGATCATGAAGGATGGCGTCATCATCCAGACCGGCACGGCCGAGGAAATCATCCTCAACCCGGCGGATGCCTACGTCGCCGAATTCGTTGCGGGCATATCCCGCCTCCATCTGATCAAGGCGCATTCCGTCATGCGCAGCGTTGCCGAATTCCAGCGCAGCCAGCCGAGCCTGGACGTCTCGTCGCTGGCGCGCACGACACCGGACGCAGATATCGACGAACTCATCACACTGACGATGCAGTCGGAGCGCGACGCCATCGCCGTCGTCGACAACGATCAGGTCGTCGGCGTGGTCACCCCGCGCAGCCTGCTGATGGGCGTCAAGGGCACCTCGGCCCGCGACCTGACGGCGGCGTGAGCCCAACTGGAGCTGATTGAGATGGATACTTCAGGCTTCACCGACCTTTTCGACGAATGGACGGACTCTGCGCTCGAGTGGGTGAGCGACAACGGCGAGTTTCTCTTCGACTCCATCAGGCAGGTTCTCGAATGGCTCTATGACGGGATCCTGTGGCTCCTGGAGCTTCCGCCCTTCTACCTGGTCGCGCTCATCGTGGCGCTCATCGGCTGGCGACTGGTGAATATATGGTTCGGCGTCCTTGCGGGCATCGCGCTGGCGCTTTGTTTTTCGATGGGGCTCTGGCCGGAGACAATGAGCACGCTGGCGCTGGTCTTGACCGCAACGGCGCTCGCCCTGGCGATCGGCATCCCGATCGGCATCGCCGCCGGCTTCTTCACGAGCCTCGACCGTTTCATGGAGCCGGGCCTCGACCTGATCCAGACGCTTCCACCATATATCTACCTGCTGCCGGCGATAGCCCTGCTCGGCTATGGACCGGCGACGGCACTGATTGCGACGGTGATCGTCGCCGTGCCGCCGGCGATCCGCCTGACCTCTCTCGGTATCCGGATGACGCCCAAGGAGTTCATCGAGCTCGGAGAGGCGCTCGGGATGACGCCGGCGAAGATGTTCTTCAAGATCCGCCTTCCCTTTGCCCTGCCGAGCATCATGGCAGGCATAAACCAGAGCCTGATGATGGCCTTCGGCATGGTCGTCATCGCCGGCATCGTCGGCTCCGGCGGGCTCGGAGAGACGATCTACGGCGCAATCAGGACGCTCGACATCGCGACCTCGATCAATGGAGCGATCGCCATCGTGGTTCTGACCATGGTGCTTGACCGGATAACCCAGAGCGCCGCTCGGCTCGGAACGGGGAGAAAGTCATGAATCCGTCCATCCTGCAATTTTCGCCCGGCGCTTTCCTGGCGCCGTCGGTCGATTGGCTCAACACCAATCTTCATCCGCTGTTTGCGGCGATCAGCTATCTGGTCGAAGCGGTCCTTTCCGGATTCGAGGCGGCGCTCCTCTTCTTGCCGCCCTATGGGCTTATCGCGATCGTGGTCGTCCTGGCATTCGTCGCCGTCGGTTTGCGCGCGGCAATCCTGGCGGGTCTATGCCTGGGGTTCTGTCTTCTTATGGGGCTGTGGACGGCATCGATGCAGACCCTTTCTCTGGTCACAGTCGCTGTCCTGATCTCCGTGCTTATCGCCTTCCCGATCGGCGTCCTGTGCTCGCGCCACAAGACATTGGAGGCGATGGTTCGCCCGGTTCTCGACGTGATGCAGACCGTACCGCCATGGGTCTACCTCATTCCTGCGGTGATGATCTTCAGCCTTGGACGCGTGCCGGCGATCATCGCCACCATCGTCTACGGCATTCCGCCGATGCTCCGCCTGACCACGCTGGCGTTCAACCAGGTGCCGAGAGAATTTGTGGAACTCGGCAGCGCCATCGGCGCGCCGCCTCGTTCGGTGCTTTGGAAGATCGAGATTCCCTTGGCCAGGCAGACGCTCCTGGTCGGCCTCAACCAATGCATCCTTCTGTCGCTGGCGATGGCCGTATTGGCCGGCCTCGTCGGCGCAGGCGGTCTCGGCGCCGAGGTGACGCGCGGCCTGACGCGCATGGAGATGGGGCTTGGCCTGCGGGCGGGCTTGGCGATCGTCGCGGTCGCCCTTCTGCTCGACCGGCTGTCCCGTAGCCTGCTCGATCGCGACAGGCCACGGAAGGCGGGATGAGCAAGGACGTGGAAAGATGAGAAACGGCTTCTTCTGCATCGATGCGCACACCTGCGGCAATCCCGTCCGCCTCGTCGCCGGCGGCGGCCCGCTGCTTCCACATGCGCCGATCAGCGAGCGACGGGAAATCTTCGTCCGGGACCACGACTGGGTGCGCAAGGCGCTGATGTTCGAGCCAAGGGGGCATGACATCATGTCGGGGGCGATCATCTATCCGGCCTATCGGGAGGATTGCGATTTCGCCGTGCTTTTCATCGAGGTGAGCGGCTGCCTGCCGATGTGCGGCGCCGGCACCATCGGCACCGTGACTGCTGCGATCGAGGAAGGGCTGGTCAAACCGCGCGAACCCGGCCGGCTCGCCATCGAGACGCCTGCGGGAAGGGTCGACGTCACCTATGAGGAGAAGGCCGGATATGTCGAATCCGTTCGTCTCCACAATGTTGCGAGCTATCTCCATGACGCGGATGTCGAGGTCGACGTGCCGGGAATGGGCCGTCTGCGCGTCGATATATCCTACGGCGGCAATTATTATGCCGTCATCGAACCACAGGATAACTGGAGCGGCCTCGACGGCATGACAGCATCCGACATCGTCGGCTGCAGCCAGAAGCTCAGGTCAGCACTTGCCGACGTCTGCGATCCCGTTCATCCCGACGATGTCAGGATCAGAGGCGTGCATCATGCCATCTGGTGCGACCGCCCCGTCAATGACACTGCGGATGGGCGGGGCGCCGTCTTCTACGGGGAGAAGGCCATCGATCGCTCGCCAGGCGGCACCGGCACCTCCGCCCGCATGGCCCAGCTCTACGGGAAGGGACGGCTTACCGTCGCGTCGAGATACCGCCATGAAAGCCTGATCGGAACCGTCTTCGAGGGCCGGGTCGAAGCCGAAGCACGCATTGGGCCCTATAGCGGTATTCTTCCAAGTATCGGGGGCTGGGCGCGCGTCATCGGGCACAACACCATTTTCGTTGACGATCGGGATCCGCTGGCGCATGGCTTTCAGATCCGATGAGCGCGTTTTCGACAGGGAGATGAGTATGCGACCCGATCAGCACCGCCAGGCAGATGACGCTGCGAAGTCGGCCAGCCGCCTCAAGGTCGGGTTCGTTCTGGCGCGATCGTTCACGCTGTCCGCCTTCGCCCTCTTCGTGGACACGCTGCGGCTCGCCAGCGACGAGCAGGATCGTTCCGGAAGGCTCCTTGCCGACTGGCAGGTGATTGGCAGCACGAGGCACCTGATCACCGCGAGCTGTGGTGTCCAAGTCGCGCCGACGTCGGATTTCGTCGACCCGTCGAAGTTCAATTACATCGTGGTCGTCGGCGGCCTTTTGACGGTGGAAAACCCTGTCGACCAGGAAACCATCGCTTTCCTCAAGCAGGCGGACGCCAAGAAGGTGCCGCTGATCGGCGTGTGCACGGGGTCGTTCATCCTTGCTGCGGCAGGCCTGATGAAGCGGCACGACTCCTGTGTAAGCTGGCTGCATTACAAGGAATTCCGGGAGCGGTTTCCGGACCTCAGCGTTTGCTCCGATCGGCTCTTCAATCTCGATCGCCAGCGTGGGTCCTGCGCCGGCGGCAGCAGTTCAGCCGACATGGCCGCGCTGTTGGTCAGGAAATACATCAGCCGCGACGCCGAACGAAACGCACTTGAGGTGCTGCAGATCGAGAGAGCCCGCGCAGCTGCGGACGTCCAGCCCCGGCGTCCGCTCTATGACGATTATGACGATGCCCGCGTCAAGGCGGCGATGATCACGATGGAACAGTTCGTCGACGGTAGCATGTCGATCGAGAAGCTTGCCTCCACGGTTGGGCTCTCAAGACGACAGCTGGAGAGAATCTTCATCGACAAGACGGGGATGTCTCCGGCCAAGGCGTATAATCGTGTTCGCATGGAGCGGGCGAAATCGATCCTTGCCCAGTCGAAGGCGCCTCTGATCGAGATCGCGCTGGATGTCGGCTTTGAAAACGCCTCGCAGTTCACAAGAACCTTCAAGCGCACATTCGGGCAGACACCGTCACAGCATCGTGCTGCTTCGAGAGCGCACTAGAACAGGGATGATTTAGGCCGGGCCGGCCTCAATCATCCTGTTCTAAATTATATAGTTAGAGCATGATGTTGTCCGAAAACCGATCACACTTTTCGGCATCATGCTCTGGGCTTATTCAGATCTCTTCCCACGGAAACGTGTCCAGCCGCTCGGCTCCCCGTGCCGTGATCAGAGCCTGGGTTTCCAGTTTGATGCTCTCGGATCCGGCTTCGGCAATCAGGCTTTCGACGTTGAGAACCATGTTCTCCTCGATGATGCCGCTGAAATCAGGGTCGAAATCCGGATGCAGAAGGATCCCCGGCCATTCGTCCGCCATTCCGGTTCCGTGCAAAGCAAGCGTGTATCGATAAGGCTGGTATTTCTCTGGAATCCGCCACGACAGCGCATTGAACTCTTCGAACGTCATGCCGGGCTTCAGGACGGCGAGATTGTGTTCGATCTGATCCCTGGCAGCGGCGTAGAGTTCCTTCTGCTTGGCGCTCATCGCCACATGTCCCGCTGTCCACGAACGCGACAGGTCGGCGCAATAGCCGTAGGGTCCGATCATATCGGTGTCGAAGGATATCATCTCCCCGCGTTTGATGACGTAGTCCGAGCATTCCTGATACCAGGGGTTTGTTCTCGGGCCTGCGGTCAAAAGCTTGGTCTCCAGCCACTC